>SCUY01000106.1 GCA_004322525.1 Lysobacter sp.
ACACCCGCGCCAGCCCGTGCGCCGGAGACGCGGGTCGCCGCGTTTTCATCCGGGGATCGCGCGATTACCGGTTTTCTGCCGGCACGGGCGGCGGTGCCGGCGGTACCACGACGGGGGCGGCGCCTTTCGCGACACGCACGCCGCGCGACTTCATCCAGGCGTCGAACTCATCCGCCGTCATGCGCTTGCCGTTCTGATTCATATCGAAGCGCCACGGCGTGTTGTCGAACGCGGTCTGCGGCTTGTAGGTGGCCGGGTCCATGCCGGGGACGAAGGCGCCCGGCCGGGTGGACATCGCCATCGCGCGGCAGGCCTCGATCTTCATGCGCAGCAGGACAGCGTCGGCGGTCTGTGTCTGGTCGAACGCCTGCGCCAGCACACCGCTGGGCGCGCCCAGCCGGACCGACGGCGCGACCAGTTCGGGGGCCAGCGCCGGGATCGCCACGGTGGAGGCCGATGCGCTGCGCGCCAGGGCGGTGCAGGCATCCTGCGCCCACGCAGCGCCGGTGATGAACAGCAGGGGCAGCAAGGCGAGGCGGCGCATCGACACTCTCCAACGAAACGGGGCGCCACAGCATACGGTGTGGTCCGTGCATTTTCCGAATGGGTCATGACGCACCAAAAACGAAGCCCGGCACGAGGCCGGGCTTCGGGTATCGCGGAGCGGGACGTCTTACTGGTTCTGGACGTTCAGCTCGGTACGGCGGTTACGCTCGTTCTTGCACTCCGGCAGCGTCTGCGGGGTCTGCTCGAGCGGACGGCTCTCGCCGTAGCCGTTCGGGCCAGCCATGCGTGAGGCATCGACACCGTGACCGGTCAGGTAGTCGTACACGGCGCGGGCGCGACGCTCCGACAGCGACTGGTTGTAGGCGTCCGAACCGCACAGGTCGGTGTGGCCCGCCACTTCAAAGCGCATCGCCGGGTAACGCTGCAGGATCTGCACCGCCTCGTCGAGGATCGCGATCGCATCCGGGCGCAGCGTCGACTTGTCGAAGTCGAAGTTCACACCCTTCAGGTCGAGCGTCACCGGCACCGGGCAACCGTCCGGACCAATCGCCTGGCCCGCCTGCGAGCCGGGGCACTTGTCGTCGCAGTTGTTCACGCCGTCGCCATCGTCATCCTTGTCCGCGCACGTCACCACCGGCGCCGGCGGCACCGGGGCCATCGGCTCCGGACCCAGCGGGATCACCACGCCCACCGAGGCCAGGACATCACCGAACCAGTCGGCGCCGTCGTCACGCGGCGGATTGTCATTGAGGAACGCGCCGACGCTGCCATTGTCGCCATCGATGCGATAGGCCAGTTCGGTACGGATCGCTACGCGGCCGACATCACCCTGCAAGCCGACACCCAGCTTGCCCGCCAGATGGCCGTCCTTGCGCTGGCTCGGAGCACCGTTACGCGTGAAGCGCGCCGGCAGCAACGGGTTGGACGGATCGAACTCTTCTTCCGCGCGCTGGAAACCAAGGCCCATCAGCATGTAGGGATTCCATGCACGGCCCGGGGTCACGAAGTGGCGGCGGGCATCGAACGAGATGCCGTACTGGCTCCACCACAGGTTCTGGTTCGCGTTGGACCGCGGGTTCTGGTAGTTCAGTTCGACATCGAACGACCAGTTCGGATTGACCATCTTGCCCACGCCGATCGCGCCGAACGGCGCATTGCGCGTGCCGCGGTCGTTGTCCTGCATGTTCATGCCGACCGCGCCGGTCAGATACCAGCGGTCATCGAATTCCTGGGCCTGAGCGACCTGGAGGATTGACAGCCCGCCCAAGAGGGCGGCGCAGAGAAGTTTCTTGTTCATGTAGTTGGTGCTCCTTGGGGTCGGGAGAAAGGGGAATCCGCGCTTGCGTGTTCCTACCGTTCGGGACGGCTGCCTGAACAAAGCCATCGGCGCGCAGACTAGGAGCGCAGGCGTGAAGGTGCTGTTAACTGCGCTCTAACAAACAGCGAAGTTCCCGCCTTCGGCCGTCCATTGGCCAGTCATTCAAAATGACCCGCTTCAAGAAAGCGCCTATGCACTGAATAGCCCCATGAATTCCGTTACCGGCATGGCTTCCAGTGCCTCTCGATCGCCGGCAAGCGACAGCAGCCTGGCGACGTTCGCTTCGGGCAACCTGGCCCGCATCGCGGCTTCGAATTTCGCCAGCAGCACCGGGATACCCTCGGCGCGACGCTTGCGATGGCCGATCGGGTAGTCGATCGAGACTTTTCCGGTCGAGGTGCCATCCTTGAAGAACACCTCGACCGAATTGCCGATGTAGCGCTTGTGCGGGTCGAAGTAGTCGGCAGTGAACCTCGGGTTCTCGGAGACGACCATTTTCGCGCGCAGGTCGTCGATGCGGGAGTCGGCAGCGACCGTATCGGAGTAGTCATCCGCAGTGAGACGGCCGAAGATCAACGGCACGGCGACCATGTATTGCAGGCAATGGTCGCGGTCAGCGTAGTTCGCCAGCGGGCCCGCCTTGTCGATGATGCGCACGCCCGCTTCCTGCGTCTCGAGGTGGATCGTTTCGATGTCGTCGATCCGGTCCTTTACCTGCGCATGCAGTTGCATCGCGCATTCGACCGCGGTCTGCGCATGGAACTCGGCCGGGTAGCTGATCTTGAACAGCACGTTCTCCATCACATAGGTGCCGAACGGGCGCTCGAACTGGAAGGACTGGCCCTTGAAGGCGATGTCGTAGAAACCCCAGGTAGGCACCGTGAGCGCGCTCGGGTAGCCCACGACACCCTTCATCGCATTCAGCGCATGTGTGACAGCGCGACGGCAGGCATCGCCCGCGGCCCAGCTCTTGCGCGGCCCGGTATTGGGTGCGTGGCGATAGGTACGCAGCACGCCGTTGTCGATCCAGCTGTGCGACACCGCCGTCGTGATCTCCTCCTTGCCGCCGCCGAACATGCGCGTCGACACCGCGGTGGACGCCAGGCGCACCAGGATCACGTGATCGAGCCCAACGCGGTTGAACGAGTTCTTCAGCGCATAGCAGCCCTGTATTTCATGCGCCTTGATCGCATAGGCGAGCACGTCCCGCATGCTCATCGCCTGGCCATCTTCGGACTGCGCCTTGCGGCCGAGATAGTCGGCCACGGCGAGGATGCTGCCGAGGTTGTCGGAGGGGTGGCCCCACTCGGCCGCGAGCCAGGTGTCGTTGAAGTCCAGCCAGCGCACCTGCACGCCGATGTTGTACGCCGCCTGCACGGGGTCGAGTTCGTATGTCGTAAACGGCACGCGCGCGCCGCCCGCCATCTGGCCCCCGGGCACGAGCGGGCCCAGGTGCTTCACGCACTCCGGGTGGTCCATCGCCATCGCCGCGCACGCGAGCGAATCGAGCAGCATGTAGCGGGCGGTGTCGAAGGCCTCGTCGGAATCCACGTGGAAATCGACCACGTAGTCGGCCACATCGACCATCGGGGCATCGGGCTGGGGGCGGACGGTGGAGCGGATGTCGAAATGACCCATGACGGAGCCTGCAGCGGAGGGAAGCCGGCCATTTTGCCAGACGCGTCCCCCGCAGCTCCCGTCGCCTTGCCGCGAAGCCGCTTTCCCGGCATCGTGGCACATCCGTACGTGTGCGTATCCTGCATGACCGCCGAGCCGCGCCATCCCCTCTATCCGCATCTTTTCGCGCCGCTCGATCTGGGCTTCTGCACGCTGCCCAACCGCGTGCTGATGGGATCGATGCACACGGGCCTGGAGGACCGCGCCCGCGATTTCGCAAAACTGGCGGCGTATTTCAGCGAGCGCGCCCAGGGCGGCGTCGGCCTGATGGTCACAGGGGGCTTCTCGCCCAACATCCGCGGTTGGCTTAAGCCGTTCTCCGGCACGTTGTCCATGCGGTGGCAGGTACGGCGCCACCGGCAAGTGACATCGGCAGTGCACGCCAACGATGCACGCCTCTGCCTGCAGATCCTCCATGCCGGTCGCTACGGCTACCACCCGCTGCAGGTGGCTCCCACCGCGCTCAAGGCGCCGATCAACCCGTTCAGCCCGAAGGCGCTCACGACACGCGGCGTGGAGCGCCAGATCGCCGCATTCGTCCGTGCCGCCCAGCTCGCGCGCGAGGCCGGCTACGACGGCGTGGAAGTGATGGGTTCGGAAGGCTACCTGCTCAACCAGTTCACCGCGCCGCGCACGAACCGGCGCGCTGACGCCTGGGGAGGTGACGCGACGAACCGCATGCGCTTCGCGGTCGAAATCGTGCGCCAGATACGCGAAGCCTGCGGGCCCGACTTCATCCTCATCTACCGGCTTTCGATGATCGATCTCGTCGATGGCGGGCTGACGTGGGATGAAGTCGTCCAGCAGGCACGCGCGGTCGAAGCGGCCGGCGCGAGCCTCATCAATACCGGCGTCGGCTGGCACGAGTCACGCGTGCCGACAATCGCGACCTCGGTACCGCGTGCCGCCTTCAGCGACATCACCGCACGCCTGAGGCCGCATGTCGCGCTGCCACTCGTCGCCACCAACCGGATCAACACGCCCGACGTCGCCGAGCGCATCCTTGCCGGTGGCGATGTGGACATGGTCAGCATGGCCCGCCCATTCCTCGCGGACCCGCAGTGGGTGGCGAAGGCGCGTACATCACGTGCCGACGAAATCAATACCTGCATCGCCTGCAACCAGGCCTGCCTCGACCACGTATTCCAGAACCGGCGTGCCACGTGCCTGGTGAATCCGCGCGCCTGCCATGAAACGGAACTTGTGTACACGAAATCCGATACGCCGCGCCGCATCGCGGTAGTCGGCGCCGGCGTGGCCGGGCTCGCATGCGCGACGGTGGCGGCGCAGCGAGGGCACCGTGTAACGCTTTTCGAGGCATCGGGCGCGATCGGTGGGCAGTTCAACCTCGCGCGCCGCATTCCGGGCAAGGAAGAATTCAATGAAACCCTGCGCTATTACAGCCGGCGCATCGAACTGGATGGCGTCGACCTGCGCCTGAACGCGCATGCCGACGCCGCGGCGCTGAGGGGATTCGATGCCGTCGTGCTGGCGACGGGCGTACTCCCTCGTGCCGCGAACTTCCCGGGGCATGACGATCCCCGCGTACTGCGCTACGACGACGTGCTGGCCGGCCGTGTGGAGGTGGGGCCGCGCGTCGCGATCGTAGGCGCTGGCGGCATCGGCTATGACGTCGCCGAATACCTCGCGCACAGCGGCGTGTCACCCGCACTCGATGCTGCATCATGGCGACGCGAATGGGGCGTCGATCCGGGCTATCGCGACGTGCGCGGCGGCCTCATCGAGCCCGAATCACCCCCCGCTGCACGCCGGATCTGGCTGCTCCAGCGCACGCAAGGCCGCCCCGGCGCGCGCCTTGGCAAGACCACCGGCTGGATCCACCGTGCCAGCCTCAAGTCACGCGGAGTCATCGCACTCGGCGGCGTGCAATACCTGGGCCTGGATACGGCGGGTTTCCACCTCAGCATCAACGGCGAATCGCAGACACTCGACGTCGATCATGTCGTCGTCTGCGCGGGCCAGGAATCGAACAATCCGCTCGAGACATCACTGCGTGCGGCGGGCTACGCCGTGCATGTGATCGGTGGTGCGGATGTCGCCGTCGAACTGGATGCCAAGCGCGCGATCGCGCAGGGCAGCCGCTTGGCCGCATGCCTGTAATGACGATGCCGTCACGATGCGTTGATGGAACGACGGTTACCGTGCGCACCGACCTAACTGCTGCCTGAATTTCAGCGGTGGTGGCACCTCCCGGGCCCTTCGGGAACAGTGCCGGGCATTTGCAGACCGCGGCGGCATCATGTCGCACAACGATTGCGGCTGCCGCCCTCCCCCGTACGCCAAGCCAGCCTTTGAAGCGATCACGCTAGGGGTTGACTGCTTGCGCGTCGCAACGGAGCAAGGAGTTCTAGATGAAACTTGCGTGGATCATGTGGCTGGCCTCCGTACTGCCGCCACAACCGGCGGATTCGCTGTGCCTCAGCACGACCGTCTATCTGGAAGCCCGTGGCCAGTCGACGCGCGGTCAGCAGGCGGTAGCCGAGGTCGCGCTGCGTCGCCGTGACAGTGGCCTCTGGGGAGGAACCGTCTGTGATGTCGTGACCGCGCGCAAGCAGTTCGCACCCACGCTGGTATCACCGAACACCCGCGTATCCAACAGCGATGCTTGGGCGCGGTCGATAACGGTCGCGATCGAGGCACAGCGCAACTGGTCGCTGCCGCGCGGCCGACGCGTCGAAGTCGTCCCCGGGGCGAGCCATTTCGCGGCCACCGCCATCGCATCACCCAGCTGGCGCACCGCTTACCAGGTCGCGACCATCGGCGACCACACGTTCTTCCGCGTGCAGCGCCTTACTCCCCGCGGCGCATGACGGACGCAACGACACAGCGTGATCGCACAGCCCTGCCGCACAGCTCCGTCGTTGGGGACCGGCCCCCACGATCGCGCCAATGAAGCTCTACACGTTGCCAAATACGTGCGCCACCGCCTGCCACATCAGCCTGCACTGGTCACGCGTCGCGTTCACCGTGCAGGTGCTGAGGCGGGAGGAACTCCGCTCGGATGTCTATCTGGCGATCAATCCCGGCGGCTCGGTGCCCGCGCTCGTCGACGGCGATTTCACCCTTACGCAGAACATCGCGATTCTCGGCTACATCGCCGACCGGTTTCCACAAGCCGGTCTCACCGGCGACGGCAGTGCACGACAACGCGCGGAAGCCAACCGCTGGGCGGCGTACTGCAATGCCGACCTGCATCCCGCCTTTCATCCCCTTTTCGCGCCAGCGGATTTCATCGGCGAAGCGACGCATTTCGATGCGGTGAAGCAGGCAGCGCGCGAGCGCATACGCGCCATCTACGAACGGGCCGAGCGTCAGCTTGGAAATGGCGACTGGCTTGCCGGCTTTCGCAGTTATGCCGATCCGTATCTGTACATCACGCTCCGATGGGCGCGAAAGACCGGCGTCGATCTGGCCGGTTACGAAAGCCTTGCCGCCTTCATGCGCCGCATGGAGACCGATCGCGGCGTACGGGCCGCACTGGATACGGAGGGGCTTGCCTGAGCTGCGTGCTCACTTCAGGTCATCGCGCCAGTGACGCGACATCTCCATAAAGGCGAACGAGGCCGACCACGCGACCATCATCAGCCCCATCAACGCTTCGGCACCGGCAAGCCATCGGATCGGCCCCTTGGGCGCAAGATCCCCGAAGCCGACGGTCGAATACGTCATTGCGGACAGGTAGAACGCATCGAACAGCGTGTCATGGTGCGCGCCGGAAATGTTGCCGGCTCCTGGAACCTTCAGCAGCAGCCAATAACCAACGCCGAAGACCAGCATCGAGATAACGTGCATGGCAATGAGGCCAAAGACGAGGTAAAGCATCCGATGCCGGCCCACCACGCCACCCGCGCGTTTCCGATGGCTGTTGTAGGCGCGCCCTAAAATCTTCATACCCTCGAAGTTGAGCATCACCACGGCGACCAGGGCGAGAACCGAAGTCGCGATGGCGATTGCATGGACCGCGTAGGGTGCGCCCGTGTCCATATCAGCGACGATCGATCGCCACGTACTCGCGGTCCTCGGGACCGACATAGTTCGCGCTGGGGCGGATGATCTTGCCGTCCTCGCGCTGCTCGATCACGTGCGCGCTCCAGCCGGTGGTGCGCGCGATGACGAACAGCGGCGTGAACATCGGCGTCGGGATACCCATCATGTGATAGGCCGATGCGCTGTACCAGTCGAGGTTCGGGAACATCTTCTTGGTGTCCCACATCAGCGTTTCAATTCGTTCGGACACGTCGAACAGCGTCTGGTTTCCACCTTCGTGACAGAGCCTTCGCGAGATTTCCTTGATGATCGGATTGCGCGGATCGCCGACGGTGTACACCGGGTGGCCGAAGCCGATCACGATCTCCTTGCGCTCGACGCGTGCACGGATGTCGGCTTCCGCTTCATCCGCGGTCGAATAGCGGCTGATGATGTCCATCGCCACTTCGTTCGCGCCGCCGTGCTTCGGGCCGCGCAGCGCACCGATCGCGCCGGTGATGCACGAATGCAGGTCCGAGCCGGTGCCGGCGATCACGCGCGCGGTGAACGTCGAGGCATTGAATTCGTGCTCGGCATACAGGACCAGCGACTTGTCGAGCGCATCGGCATGCAGCGATGAAGGGCACTCGCCATGCAGGAGGTGCAGGAAGTGCGCAGCGACGGAGTCGTCGTCGGTCTGCACCTCGATACGCTCACCATTACGGGTGAAATGCCACCAGTACAGCAGCATCGAGCCGAAGCTCGCGATCAGCTTGTCGGCGATGTCGCGCGCTTCCGACGCAGGATGACCCTCGCGCTCGGGCAGCACCGTGCCCAGCACCGAGCAGCCAGTGCGCAGCACGTCCATCGGATGCGCGTTGGCGGGAACCAGTTCGAGTGCTTCGCTGACGATCGCCGGCAGCCCGCGCAGGCGCTTGAGCTTGGTCTTGTAGGCGCGCAGCTGCGACATCGTCGGCAGCGCGCCGTGCACGAGCAGATGCGCGACTTCCTCGAACGTCGACTGCGTGGCGAGGTCCTTGATGTCGTAGCCGCGGTAGTGAAGGTCGTTGCCGCTGCGGCCGACCGTGCACAGCGCGGTGTTGCCCGCGGCGGTACCCGACAGGGCGACGGACTTCTTCACCTTCGGTAACACTTGCTCGGTCATGCGGTTCTCTCGCGTGGTGGGCCCCGGCCGGTGCGGCTCGGACATAAGAGACAACGATGGGCGAATTATCGCCGCCGTCGTAACGTGATTATGCGTTTCTGGAGGCTGAAAACAGCCGGTCCAGCCTGTCTTCGTAGGCGTGATAGCCCAGAAAGTCGTACAACTCCGCGCGCGTCTGCAACGTGTCGATGATGCCCTTCTGCGTGCCGTCGCGACGGACGGCCTCGTAGAAGTTGAGCGCCGCCTTGTTCATCGCGCGATACGCACCGCAGCAGTAGAGCGCGATGTCGACGCCCGCCTCGCGCAGCTCGTCTGTGGTGAAGAACGGCGTCGAGCCGAACTCGGTGAGGTTCGCGAGGATCGGCACCCTCACCGCCGCCTTGAACCTGCGGTAATCGTCGAGCGAGGTCATCGCTTCGGGGAAGATCATGTCGGCACCCGCCTCGACATAGGCTTGGGCGCGCTCGATCGCAGCATCGAGCCCCTCGCTCGCCGCAGCGTCGGTGCGCGCCATGATCACGAAGCTGGCGTCGGTGCGGGCATCGACGGCCGTCCTGACCCGGTCGACCATCTCGGCCAGCGGCACCACCTCCTTGCCAGGCCGATGGCCACACCGCTTCTGGCCGACCTGGTCTTCCATGTGCACCGCGGCCACGCCGACGCGCTCGAACGAGCGGATCGTGCGCGCGATGTTGAACGCGCCGCCCCAGCCGGTGTCGATGTCCACCAGTAGCGGCATCTGCGTGGCGTCAACAATCCGGCGCGCATCGGTGAGCACGTCCTCCATCGTCGAGATGCCCAGGTCGGGCACGCCCAGCGAATTCGCGGCAACACCGCCACCGGACAGATACAGCGCCTTGTACCCGGTGCGTTTGGCCATCAGGCCGGCATAGGCGGTGATCGCACCCATGACCTGCAGCGGGGACTCTTCGGCGACGGCGGCACGAAAGCGTGTGCCTGCGGATGCTTGCGTCATTGCAACCTCGTGAGGGATTGTCGTCCCGCGAAAGCGGTATCCATGGACTCGTCCAGACAGATCACGTCCATGGTCTCCCGCCTTGGCGGGAATGACAGCGAAGCGATCGATATGTACGACGAAGGCGACCGTAGCTGCCTTCGTCGAACCGCTTACAGCAGATGCGCGACGCCTTGCCGCTCTTCTTCGAGCTCGGCGAGCGTCTTGTCCATCGCGACGCGGCTGAAGTCGTCGATCTGAAGGCCTTCGACGCGCGTGTACTCGCCGTTCGCACACGTGACCGGAACGCCATACATCACGCCTTCGGGGATTCCATAGCTGCCGTCGGACGGCACGCCCATCGTCACCCACCTGCCGTCGGTACCGAGCACCCAGTCGCGAATGTGATCGATGGCCGCATTGGCTGCCGATGCGGCGGACGACAGGCCGCGCGCTTCGATGATCGCCGCGCCGCGCTTGCCGACCTGCGGGATGAAGGTGTTCGCGTTCCAGTCGGCATCGTTGATGCGGTCCTTCAGCGACTGGCCGTTGACGGTCGCGAAGCGGTAGTCGGGATACATCGTCGGTGAGTGGTTGCCCCAGACAACGAGGTTCTCGATGTCGCCGACCGGCACGCCCGCTTTGTTCGCGAGCTGGCTAAGCGCGCGATTGTGATCCAGGCGCAGCATCGCGGTGAAGTTCGCAGCGTTCAGATCAGGCGCCGACTTCATCGCGATGTAGGCATTGGTGTTGGCCGGGTTGCCGACCACCAGCACCTTGACGTCGCGCGAGGCGACCTTGTTCAGCGCGGCACCCTGCGCGGTGAAGATCTTCGCGTTCTCCAGCAGCAGGTCCTTGCGCTCCATGCCGGGGCCGCGCGGGCGCGCGCCGACCAGCAGCGCGACGTCCACATCCTTGAAGGCGACTTCCGCGTCGTCGGTGCCGACCATTCCGGCGAGCAGCGGGAAGGCGCAGTCCTCGAGCTCCATCATCACGCCGCGGAGCGCGGCCTGCGCTTTCTCCATCGGCAGTTCGAGCATCTGCAGGATGACGGGTTGGTCCTTGCCGAGCATCTCGCCGGAGGCGATGCGGAACAGCAGCGAGTAACCAATCTGGCCGGCTGCACCGGTGACGGCGACGCGGACGGGGGTCTTCATAAAGGAACTCCGTGGAACGTGCGTGGGGTTGTCTTGGGGATGCTCTTGAATGCCACCACCGCCATCCTTGCCGGACGGTTTGGACGCGGAGCTGAGAGCCTCCGCGTCGAGCACTCAGGCGAGCTCGGCGAAGAATTCGCGGAAGCGGTCGAGGCCCGGCTGCAGCTGCGGCGTCGGGCAGGTGTAGCTGATGCGCAGCGCGGTCGGCGCACCGAAGGCCGAACCAGGAACGCAGGCCACGCCCTTCGATTCCAGCAACGCATTGCAGAATTCGACGTCGGTGTTGATCACGGCGCCGGTAGGCGAATGCCTTTTTCCGAATGCGCAGCTGATGTCCGGGAATACATAGAACGCGCCTTCCGGACGCGGGCAGACGAGGCCCGGGATGCCGTCCATCACCGCCATCACCTGATCACGCTTGGCCTGGAATTCCGCACACTTGTGCTGCGGAATGTCCTGCGGGCCGGTCAACGCGGCGACGGCGGCGGCGTTGGTGACTTCGGGCAGGTTGGTGATGTGGTTCGAGTTCATCGTCACCACGGCCGTGGCGATGGCTTCGGGCCCAGCCATGAAACCCACGCGCCAGCCCGGCATGCCGTAGGTCTTGCTCAGCGAGTCAATGAAGATCACGCGGTCGCGCAGTTCGGGGCGTGCATGCACGAAGTTGTGGTAGCCG
>SCUY01000107.1 GCA_004322525.1 Lysobacter sp.
CCGTACTCGACCATGGTCGCTGGCGGCGGCTGGGGCCGCGCGATGGGCTGCTCGAAAGCGAAGTTGAAACGGTGACGCCCGGCGCGGGCGGCGTGTGGGTGAGCTACTGGAACCTCAAAGGACTGACGCGGGTGAGCCTGGATGACGACGGGGCCATCTACGTGGCCGCGATCGCGGCACCCGCGGAATTGATCGCTGACACGATCTACTCCGCGGGATTCGACCAGCAGGGCCTGTGGCTGGGTACCGCGGCCGGCGTGAAGCGCTGGCATCACGGCGTCGTGGAACGCTTCGGCCGCGCTGATGGCCTGCCCGGGGACGACGCCGCCGCCAACGGCTTCTGGCGGGATCCTGATGGGGATGTCTGGTTCGGCCTGTCGAATGGTCTCGCCCGCTTCGACGCGCAGCTGGCGGATACCGGATTACCCCTGCCGGCGACGGTGATCCGCTCGGTGGCGGATGGCCAGGGCCGTCTTCTGGCCGCGGCCCGGCCCGAGGTGCGCTGGGACGCACGCGCGCTGACCTTCCAGTTCGCCGCCCTGAGCTATCTCGACGCCGCCCAGCTGCATCGGCAGGTGAGGCTGCTGGGGTTCGAGGACGCATGGCGTGATACCGCCGTGGGCGAGGCACGCTACACCGGCCTGTTGCCGGGCACCTACCGTTTCCAGGTGCGCGCGCGCTACGGCTCGGGAGCCTACGGCGCCGTGGCGAGCCGCTCGGTGGTCGTCCTGCCGCCCTGGTGGCTGACCGGATGGTTCCTCGCCCTGGCCGCGCTGTCGCTGGTTCTCGCGATCGCTTTCGCCATGCGCTGGCGGCTGGCGCGGCTGCGCCGCCGCAATGTGGAACTCGAAGCCCTGGTATCGGCTCGTACGGGCGAGTTGCGCGCGGCCAACGCGGCGCTGGAACAGGCCAGCATGGTCGACCCGCTTACCGGCCTGAAGAACCGGCGCTTCCTGTCGGTGTTCATGCCCGGCGAACTGGCGCGGGTGCGCCGCCAGCAGGTCTCACCCGCGCGCGAGGATCGCAGCGGCGATGGAAACAACACCGACCTGTGCCTGTTGATGGTCGACCTGGACCATTTCAAGGCAGTCAACGATACCCATGGACACCCGGCCGGCGATGCCGTGCTGCGGCAGCTTGGCGACGTCCTGTCGCGATCGTTCCGCGAGTCCGACGTGGTGGTGCGCTGGGGTGGGGAGGAATTCCTCATCATCGCCCGCAACGTCGAACGCGGCCGTGCTGCGCAACTTGCCGGCACGATCTGCGATGCGATCGCCGCGCATGCCTTCGATATCGGCAACGGCGTCCTGCTGCACAAGACCTGCTCGGTCGGCGCGACGGCGTTTCCGATGCTGCAGACGCGGGAGGCCGGCGATGGCTGGGAGGCCGCACTGGATCTGGCCGACCAGTGCCTGTACGCAGCGAAGCGGAGCGGGCGCAACGGCTGGGTCGCGTGCATCACCACCGTTTCCGAGGCGGCGGATCGCCCGGAACGGCTTCCGGATGCAGCGACGCTGGTGGCATCGGGCTGGGCCACGCTCCAAAGCTCGTTCGGCGGCGGTAAGGCCATCGTGTGGAAGTAACTGCGGGGGAGATGCTCGACCCCTGCGTTGTCCACGCCGCAGCCAGGCAGCCTGCCTGCGCCACGCACTGCAGCCACACCGGGCGAATGCATCAGCGCCGCAACTGCAACTCACGCAGTTCGGCTTTTTCCGCATCGCTGAGCGTCGCCATGCCAGCATCGGCGATACGTGCCTGGAGTTCGTTGAGACGTTGCCTGATCGCTTCACTGTTCAGCTTTTGCAGCGTCTCGACAAACGCTGCCGCACGCGAATCCGGGTTGTCCAATACACGCGAATCCAGCGCGGTGCGCGACGTGGTTTCGACTTCCGGGCTCGACGCGATCCTGAGCAGCGCCTGCCCGTCTTCGCGGTCGCTGAATTCCTCGACGATGGCGGCGGTGGAAATATCCGGGCGCGTCCTCACCAGCGCGATCAGTTCGCACAACAATGGCACCCCGGGTTGGTCCAGATGCGAGAACCGCAGCGGATCTTCGGCGAGCAGGGCGACTGACGGCTGCTGCATCAGGAACGTGATGGCACTTCGCACGAGGCTGCGTTTCGGCGCCGGTGTATTGCGTCGCGCGGCATGCGTGCGCTGCGCCGGCACATGCGTTTCGGGCTGCGCCGTACGCGCCCCGACGCCTGTGAGCTCGGTCAGGCGCTGGCGCATCAGGTCGGCAAACGCACCGTCGGGAATCTGTGTGAGCAACGGTTTTGCCCGTTCGGCGAGGCGGCCTTTGCCTTCCAGCGTTGTCAGGTTGACGTCGATGGCGAGCGTGTCGAACAGGAACCGCGACAGCGGCGTGGCTTCCCGCAGGCGTGTCTCGAAGCCTTCGCGGCCTTCGTTGCGCACGATCGAATCCGGGTCCTCACCTTCGGGGAGGAACAGGAAGAACGCCTGGCGCCCGTCCTTCATGCGCGGCAGCACCGATTCAACCGCCTTCCATGCGGCGCCGCGGCCGGCGCGGTCGCCGTCGAAGCAGAAGAAGACATCGGGCGCATTGCGGAACAGCAGTTCGGCATGGTCGGCGGTGGTGGCGGTGCCGAGCGTGGCCACGGCCTGCGTCACGCCATGCTGGAACAATGCGACGACATCCATGTAGCCCTCGACCACCACCAGGCGCTCGATCTTCGGGTTCGCCTGCCGTACCTGCCACAGGCCGTACAGTTCGCGGCCCTTGTGGAACAGCGGCGTCTCCGGCGAATTGAGGTACTTGGGGCTCGCATCCTTTTCGATCACACGGCCGCCAAAGGCGATCGGGCGGCCGCGGCGGTCGTGGATGGGGAACATCACCCTGTCGCGGAACTTGTCGTAGACGCGTCCGGCATCGTTCTTCGAGAACAGCCCGGCGCGTTCGAGCATGACAAGCCGTTGTTCGTCGGTGCCCAGGGCGTTCCTGAGCGCTTCATACCCATTGGGCGCGTAGCCCAATGCGAACTGCTCGATGATCGCGTCACTCACGCCGCGGCGCTCGAAATACTCGCGCCCCTTCGCACTCGACTTGAGCTGCTGGGCATAAAAACGCGTGGCGGAATCCAGCGCGGCGTAGAGCTCCTGGATCTGTGGATCGACATTGCGCTGCTGCGTGTCGCGCGGCACTTCCATGCCGACGCGCTTGGCGAGCTCCTCCACCGCGTCGAGGAATTCGAGGCGGTCGTACTGCATGAGGAAGCTGATGGCGGTGCCATGCGCCCCGCATCCGAAGCAGTGATAGAACTGCTTGACCGGCGAAACCGTGAAGCTGGGCGAGCGCTCGTCATGGAACGGACAGCGTGCCGAGTACTCCTTGCCCTGGCGTTTGAGAGGCACGCGCGTGCCGATGATCTCGACCAGGTCCGAGCGCGCGAGCAGATCATCGATGAAGGCGTCAGGGATGCGGGCCATGCTCGTTCGCGATGCAGGTGCGGTGGGCGCGCGGCGGCGCGAAAGCGTTCCCGCACGCGCAGGTCCGGCGGCGCGGCGATGGGATGGGACGCTGGCTAGGATGCCACGCCGTATCGCGCGTTTTCGCGCAACAGGCCGGGTTCAGGGCACGGCGTGGGATGGGGCTGGCACCGGGCCCCGGCGTTCGTCGACCGTCGCGGTCACCACCGCGCCGCCGTAGAGGATCATCGCGGCGTAGTAGACCCAGAGCATCGTCAGCACCAGCGCGCCCATCGCACCGTAGGCGGTGGCCGCGTCGGTGGTCGCGAGGTACCAGGCGATCGCCGCGCGCCCTGCGACGAACAGCACGGCGGTCAGCACACCGCCCACCAGCGCCAGGCGCCAGCGCACGCAGCGGTCCGGCAGGAAGTGGTACATCAGTGCGAACGTGATGGCGTAGACCAGCGTCGAAGCGATGGTCGCCACGGTCGCCTCGCCCGGCGCGAATCGGCCGATGGTCACCTCCAGCACCGTGGTGAGACTCATCGACACCGCGAGCAGGAACAGCACACCCAGCACCAGCCCGAACGACAGCAGCCGTTTGCGGATCCAGTCCCACAGGCTGTCGAGCGCGGTCGCGTCGGTACGGAAGATGCGGTTGAGCGAATCCTGCAGTTGCGCGAATACCGTGCTCGCGCCTACCAGCAGCAGGCCGATGCTCCACCATCCGGCGATCGATCCGGTATCCGGGCTCGCTCTCGCCTGTGCCAGCACCGTACGCGCGACGCCCTCGGCCTCCGGCCCCACCAGCAGTGCGATCTGACCGAGTACCGCGGTCTGCGCCTCCGGAGCGGAGGCGGTGAGCCACAGCAGGAGCAGCATCAGCGGTGCGAGCGAGAGCGCGGCATAGAAGGCGAGGGCAGCGGCCTGGGTGATGACATCCGCATCGAGGAAGCGTCGCAGCAGTGCCATCGGCAGAGAACCGATACCGGCGCGCCGCACGATCTCTTTCACCGCGGCAGGCGGTGGTGCGCCGTCCGCCTGGGTGATGGAGGCCTTGCGGGTGGGATCGAGTTGCGCCGATACCGTTGGCGCGGCCTTCGCCTTGGGAGCGGGCTTGGCGGCCTTGGCGGCCGTGGACTTCCTGCGCGTGGCTGTCTTTTTCGCCGGTTGCGATCGCGGGGGAGGAGTGCGGGACTTCCGGGCCATGCATCCAGCATGCCGTCCATCACGTCATGGCCCCGCGATCGGGCCGCGCGAGGGGAGGTTCAGCCCAGGCGCTGCTTCACCAGCTTCGACACCAGGCCCATGTCCGCCTGACCCGCCAGCTTCGGCTTCAATACACCCATCAACCGGCCCATATCGGCACCACCGCCCGCACCGGTCTCGGCGATGGCCGCATCGATGGCCGCGATGATCTCCGCCTCACCCATCTTCTGCGGCACGTAGCGCTCGATGACGAGGATCTCGTCGCGTTCTATCCGGGCGAGATCCTCGCGCGCGGCCGCCGCGTACTGCGAGACCGAATCCCGGCGCTGCTTGACCATTTTGTCGAGTACGCCGATCACCGCGGCGTCGTCCAGCTCGATGCGTTCGTCCACTTCCTTCTGCTTGACCGCCGCGTTGATCAGCCGGATCACGGCGAGCGAGGCCTTGTCGCCGGCCTTCATCGCGGCCTTCATGTCGTCATTCAGTCGCTGCTTGAGGCTCATGGCGGGCTCCGCTGGAAAAGGGGCGGCTAGCGTAGCGGCGCCGGGACCGCAGTGCGATCAACCGGTGCGTGCGACCGGCTCGCGCAGTGTGCGCACCAGCGCGACCAGTTCCGAGGGCTGGGTGGGCTTGGCGACATGCCGCCTGAATCCGGCGTCGAGCGCCCGCTGGCGGTCATCGGCGCCGGCGTAGGCGGTAAGCGCGATCGCGGGCACCGGGCCTTGTCCGGCCTGGGCCTGATGCGCGTGCAGCGTGCGCAGGAAAGCATAGCCATCCATGCCCGGCATGCCGATATCACTCACCACCACCATCGGCGCGAAGTCATCGACGCAGGCGAGTGCATCGGCGGCGAGTGCGCAGGCCTGCACGCTCGCGCCATGCGCCTCGAGTACCGAGGCCAGCATCAGGCGTGTATCGGGATCGTCCTCGACCAGCATCACGCGGTAGCCGGCCAGGCTGTCGGGGGGCTCGGCGTCGTTGGCGGCACGGGGGCTGGTGTCGCCCCCGGGCAACGGCTCGGCCGTGGCCGCCGCGAGCGGCAGCGTGACCCGGAACGTCGAGCCCTGGCCGAGGCCTGCACTGTTCGCCTGCACGTACCCGCCATGCATTTCGACCAGATGCCGGACGATCGACAGGCCCAGCCCCAGGCCACCCTGTTCGCGCGTTGACGTGGCGTCCACCTGGGTGAACCGGTCGAAGACGTGGGGAAGAAAGTCCGCCGCGATCCCACGCCCGTTATCGCCCACTTCGATGAGGGCCGCGTCGGCTTCGCGCGCGACAACCACCGTGACGCGGCCGCCGCGGTCAGTGAATTTCACCGCATTGGTGAGCAGGTTCCAGACCACCTGTTGCAGGCGATCGGGATCACCCTGCAGCGAGATGCCACCTGCATCGGTGTCCAGCACCAGCTGCACATCGCGCGCCAGCGCGGCCGGGCGCACGGCTTCGATCGCTGCTTCCACGGGCGTCGCGATGTCGAACGTGCGCGTATTCAGGTGCAGCTTCCCGCTGATGATGCGCGAGATGTCGAGCAGGTCACCGATGATCTGTGCCTGCGCGCGCGCGTTGCGGTCGATCGTGGTCACCGCGCGCTGCACCATGTCGGGGGACAGCCGCCCGGAGGCAAGCATGCCGCTCCAGCCGAGGATCGATGTCAGCGGCGTGCGCAGCTCGTGCGAGATGGTCGCCAGGAACAGGTCCTTCATCTCGCTCGCCGCCTGGGCTTCGCGATAGAGGCGCTCGTTTTCGTGCGCCTGCGTCTCGGCCGCACGCAACAGCCGCAGCCGGCTCATGCCGACGGAGGCCTGCGCCGCCAGTGATTCGGTCACGCGCTGATGGTGGCTGCTGAAACGGTCCGGCTCGCCATGCCCGAAAAACAGAGCGCCGAGCACTTCACCCGAATCGGCCATGACCGGCACCGCGAGATAACTCCTTACCGGCAGGTGCCCCTCGGGCATGCCGTGATGCGGCCCCCATTGCCCGTAGCGCGGATCGCAGCTGACATCGCCGATGCGGATGCTGCCTTCGCCCTTGAAGGTCGGGCCGAACAGCGGCGTGGCGCGCGGATGCGGGAACCGCGCAAAGTGCGAGGGGTCAACACCGGACAAGGCGTACAGCGTCAGCATGCCACCACTGTCGTCGCTGACGTTGTAGAAGAAGGCGCCGAAGTGCGCGCCGGTCAGCCGGGTAGCGGTGTCTGTGACGGCCTGCACCATGCGGCCGAGATCGAGTTCGTCGAGCATCAACTCGCCCAACTCGCGCATCGCGATGTTCTCGGACTCGCGCTGCTTCTCGCGGGCCACTTCGCGCACTTCGATCACCGTGCCGACGACGCGGCCCTCGCGGCGTATCGGGCTCGCGGTGAAAGTGACTGGATAGAAGTGGCCGTCCCGATGCACGAAGACCTCCTCGCCCTGCTCCTGCATGTTCTGCGGCGCGGCACGATCGATCGGGCAATCGGCGAGCGGATACGGTGTTCCATCGGGACGCGTGTGATGCACGAATTCATGCAGCGGCCGGCCCTGCACCTCGGCCAGCGCGTAACCGGTCAGTTGTTCGGCCGCACCGTTCATGTAGACGCAATGCTGGCGGTCGTCCATGACGAACAACGCGACCGTCGCGTTTTCGCACACGGCCTGGAGGTGGCTCAGCGGCGTGAGCAGGTCGGTAGAGGCGGACATGGGATCCCCGGCGCGTCGGGCGCAACCGCATCGTAACGAAGCGGCGTCGTCGTCCTGCAAAGGCGGGACCGCCTGCGCTAGGCTATGCACCGCCGCACGCTGCGGCACCCGGCGTCCAGGAACGGACGCGTCGCGGACACGGAGGTTCGCCCATGTTGCCCACTCCCACGCTCTATTCACGCGGCCCGTACCGGGTAGTCGCCAGCGAACCGGGTGCCGACAAAAGCCACCATTTCGTGGTGATGGATACCGCCGGTGCCCGGTTGCGCGACGAGACCACCTTCGATGCCGCGCGCGCCTGGGTCGATGCATGCCTCGACGCCGGTCAGCTGAACCGGCAGCCTGCCCGCGGCCTGCCTGCGCGTCGTCGGTGAGCTCTGCCATGGCCATGCGCAAACCAGCAGCCATGCTCTTCGTATTCGCCCTCGCGCTCGTCGCAGGGCTGTACGTTTCGGGCCGACTGACCACGCTTTTTCTTGGCGTTGACGGGCACGGCGCGCACTGGTCGGTGTACCTCGACTACGTGCGCGCAATGGATCTGCCGCAGGTGCGCCCGCATGCGAAGAAGATCCGGCTCGCCGGCGCCATGGGCTTCGGCCTGCCGCTGATCGCCTGGTTCGGAATGCTCGTGCTCGTATTGCGCGCACCAGCGAAGTCACTGCATGGCGATGCCCGCTTCGCCCGCGCCTCCGACCTCGCGCGCCACGGCCTGTTCGATGATGGCCCCACCAGCCTCGTCGTCGGCAGGCTCGACGGGCGCCTGCTGCGCCTGCCGGGCCAACAGTTCGCGATCCTCGCGGCGCCCACGCGCTCGGGCAAGGGCGTCGGCGTGGTGATTCCGAACCTGCTCGAGTACGGCGATTCGGTCGTCGTGCTCGACATCAAGCAGGAGAACTTCGACCTCACTTCCGGCTGGCGCCGCGCGCAAGGGCAGGAGGTCTACCTGTTCAATCCATTCGCCGAGGACCGCCGCACGCATCGCTGGAACCCGCTGGGCTATGTCTCGAAAGACCCCGCCTTCCGCGTTTCCGATGTCATGGCCATCGCCGCCATGCTGTACCCGGACACCACCGACGAGCACAAGTTCTGGGTGAGCCAGGGCCGCAATGCATTCCTTGGTTTCGCGCTGTACCTGTTCGACAAACACGATCACGAACGCGCTTGCGGCTTCCCATCGTCCTCGCCGCCCACGCTCGGCGCGGTGTACCGCCTGGCGTCGGGCACCGGAGGCAACCTGCGCGAGTACCTGCAGGCGCTGTCGCAACAGGTATTCCTCGGTGACGCCGCGCGCCTCGCGTTTTCCACGTTGCTGTCGCAGGCCGACGAGACGTTCGCCTCGATCATCGGCACGTTCAAGGAACCGCTCAATGCCTGGATCAATCCGGTACTCGATGCAGCCACCAGCGGGAATGATTTCCTGCTGACCGACGTGCGCCGCAAGCGCATGACCATCTACGTCGGTATCCAGCCGAACAAGCTCGCCGAGAGCCGGCTCATCCTCAACCTGTTCTTCAGCCAGCTCATCAACCTCAACACGCGCGAATTGCCGCAGAACAATCCCGCGCTCAAGCACCAGTGCCTGCTGCTGATGGACGAGTTCACCTCGATCGGCAAGGTCGAGATCATCGCCACCGCCGTCGCTTACATGGCCGGCTACAACCTGCGCCTTCTCCCCATCATCCAGAGCATGGCGCAGCTCGACGCGACCTACGGCCGCGAGACCGCGCGCACGCTCATCACCAACCATGCGCTGCAGATCCTCTACGCACCACGCGAGCAACAGGACGCGAACGACTATTCCGAGATGCTCGGCTACACCACCGTGCGCCGGCGCAACGTCACCCGTGGCCGCGACGTCTCGCACAGCGAGTCGCTCGAGCGTCGTGCGCTGATGCTTCCGCAGGAGCTCAAGGCACTCGGCCCCGACCGCGAGGTCGTGCTCTACGAGGGCGTCGCGCACCCGGTTCTGTGCGAGAAGATTCGCTATTACCGGGACAGGCGCTACATGGCGCGCCTGCTTCCGCGCGTCGACGTACCCCGGCTCGTGCTGCCCTCATCACGCCCTGTTGACGACGCCGTCACAGTTTCGATACCGTAGCGCCACGGCCAACCGGCCCGTCGATGGCACAGGCCTCGACTCAACGCTCTGGAAGAGCACGGCGCCGCCACGCGGCCCGATGACTGCACCACGTCAGACAGGGAAGGGAATTCGACAAGGAACAGGTCCATCGCCGGCAGGACGCCGACACATCGTTCGCCCTGCCATCCATCCATCCATTCGTTATCGCCTTCGCGCACCCGTATTCCGTGGCGTGCCGGTGATGCATCCGATCGCCGGTGAGCCGTGATTTTCCCTGACATCCAGCGTTTTCCCATCCGCGCGCCACGCGCGCTGCCGCTCTTGTTGAGCCTGTGCACACTCGCCGCCTGCGCCACGCGTCCACCACCTGATTTCCATGGCTCCTGGACGCCGGTGAACCGCTACAGCGAAACGCCCCAGGCCATTCCGTTGCAGAGCGCCTATCAGTTCTATGCCACGCCGCTCGACCGCACGCTCAAAGGCATGCTCGAGCGCTGGGCACGTGACTCGCGGCTGACGCTCGACTATGGGCACGAATCGGATTTCACGCTGTTCCGCCAGGTCGCGGACGTGCGTACTGGTGACCTGCCCACGGCCATCCGCGAGCTGAACATCCTGTACGCCGCGCAACGCGTCCACATCCGCATCGATGGCGATCGTCTCCGCGTCAGTCGCATCGATGCGACAGACCCATCTCAATCCCCGGCCCACTGATGTCGACTCACGGACTGCCGTCGATGAAATCCCGCCAGGCCACTACAGACCGCATCGCCCACAGCGTGGGCCGGGCGGCAAATTACGAAGTCACCATCGCCGACCTCGCACGACGCAGTGAGCGACGCGCATGGCGCGTCACCGGCGCTGCGATCGCGATGTCGCTGATCCTTGCCGGGGGCATGTTCTACATGCTGCCGCTCAAGGAGAAAGTGCCGTATCTGGTCATGGCGGACGCCTATTCGGGCACCGCGACCATGGCGAGGCTGACCGGCGATTTCGGCAAGACCAGTATTGCGCTCAGCGAGGCGGTCAACCGCAGCAATGTCGCGCACTACGTGCAGGCCCGGGAAGCCTACGACCTCGCGCTGATGAATCTGCGTGACTGGACCGTCGTCTACACGATGTCCGCCCCGGAAGTGGCGACCGGTTACACGAGCGCGAATTCGTCGCAGAACCCCGACAGCCCCTTCAACGTCTATGGCCGCGACAAGGCGATCCGCGTGCAGATCAACAGCATCCAGATGCTCGGAGGCAGCGCGACCACACCCCCAAAGGGCGCCACCGTCCGCTTCCAGCGCAGTCTCTACGACAGGACGAACGGCTATAGCGATTTTCTCGACAATCGTATCGCCACGCTCGAATTCACCTACAAGTCGAACCTGCGGATGGACGAGAAGCAGCGGATCGAAAATCCACTCGGGTTCCGGGTGACGAGCTATCGGGTTGACACCGACTTTGCCAGCACGCCTCCTCCGGCCGTGGCACGCACCACCAGCGGAAGTGCGGCCCAAGTCGACATGCTCCCCGCCCCGATGCAGACGACGACCACGTTCCCAGGCGCCGCCCCCGCCCCCGTAGGCGCATCCGCCACATCGGCCACCGGCGCGACCGCTGCATCCGAAGGAGCCGCACCGCGATGAATCGCCTGCTCGCCACGCACATCCTGGCCACCCTGCTCCTGCTGATTTCCACGGCCTCGCAGGCGCAGGCCGTGCAGGAGTACGAATACGCACCGAACCACATCTATCCGGTGCGGACCGGCCTGGGTATCACCACCCAGATCGAACTCAGCCCGGACGAGACGGTCGTCGACTACAGCACAGGCTTCAGCAACGGCTGGGAGCTGACGCGTCGCGAGAACGTCTTCTACCTGAAGCCCCGGAATGTCGACGTCGACACCAACCTCGTGGTCCGCACCGAGACCCATTCCTACATTTTCGAACTGCGGGTGGTCGCGACGGATTGGAAAGCGCTCGACCAGGCAAAGCAGGCGGGCGTGCAATACCGGATCACGTTCCGGTACCCGAACGACACCCGGTTCAAGTCAGCCACACCGGCCATCACACCGCTGAGCACAGCACTCGAATCAAGCCGTGCGTACTACTTCGACTATGACTTCGCAACGCGAACGCGTCAGCACTGGTTGATCCCGGTCACGGTGCATGACGACGGGCAGTTCACCTACATCCGTATGAAAGACATGACTGCATTTCCCAGCGGCAACTTCCCTGCGGTGTTCGCCAGGGAACGCCAGGGCGGTGAGGAATTCGTCGTCAATTCGACGGTTGAAAACAACATCATCGTCGTTCATGGCACATACCCCTTCCTGGTGATCCGCCATGGAAAAGAAGTGATCGGTCTGCGCCGGAGGGCTGCGAAATGAATCAACTCCCTCCTGAAAACCCATACCGCGAGCGGCTTGAAGAGGCTTCCGGATCGCGTGCTGACCCGTCGCCGCCGCAAGGTCATGCCAACCCGTATATCGGCTATGCCCAAGCGGGGCCAGAGCCCGATCTCGACGCGCATGCACCCATGCTGCGTGCCAGTGAGTCGCAAAGGTTGAACCGGAAAGCCCTCGGCTTCCTGGCGGCGACCATCAGCCTTCTGGTGCTTATGGCGGCCTGGGTATTCGCGGGCGGCCACGAAAGTGAAAACCGCAGGAATTCCCGGCAGGACGGCGAAGAAGTCCGTATTCCCGAGCTTCCCCAAGCCGCGGCCAGCACCACCGCACCGGCAGCACCGCTGCAGAGCGAAGGCTATGTGCCCGTCGAAGCCGCTGGCCTTCCTCCGCTCCCGCCGTCGCCGCCCGTCGCCATGGACACTGCCTATCCTCCGCCTGCGTATCGCCAGCAGACCGGGCGTCCACGTGCGCTCACGCTCGTCGAGCGGCGCATGGAAAACGTGGATTCAGCACTCGCCGCCCCCACGCAGAGCAGCGAGGACGCCTATCTGAAGGCGATGCTGGCGACGATGCCCGGCGCCAATGCGGGTGCAACGTCAGCGCAGGCAGCGACCCCGCAACGCTCCGGCAGCGCCTTCGGCGCCCGTTATCTCGAGCATGCCGATGCACTGCTCGTGCGCGGCACCTATATCCGCTGCGTCCTCGAGACCCATATCGTGACCGACGTGCCCGGCTATACGTCGTGCATCGTTACCGAGCCGGTGTACTCCATCAACGGCCGCAGCCTGCTGTTGCCGAAGGGGTCGAAAGTACTCGGGCGCTACCAGGATCAGCCCAGGGGTCCACGCGTCGCGGTGGTCTGGGACCGCATCACAACGCCGACCGGTATCGACGTGAACATGGCCAGTCCAGGCGTCGACGGACTGGGCGGCGCGGGCCATCCGGGTGATTACGACGCGCACTGGGGAGCGCGCATCAGTTCCGCGTTGATGATCAGTCTGCTAAGTGATGCATTCAAATACGCAGCCGCGAAGAACGGCCCTGCGGCGACAATTTCCTACGGGACCAATGTCGTGGACATGCCGTTCCAGAGCAATACGGCGCGCACGGTGCAGGGGCTGGCCGACCAGGCGCTCGCGGAAGCGGCGGCGCGCGCTCCTACCGTGACGATCCATCA
>SCUY01000108.1 GCA_004322525.1 Lysobacter sp.
CGGAACGCTGCCCATAGAACTGGCGGTAGGCATTGAACAGGCGTGAAGCGGCGTCGAGGTCGTCGAGCGTGGCGCGATGGATGCTGGGATTCATGGAATGACGCAGAAGGAAGCACGTCCGCACGGTAGCGCAGGCCGCGTCGGCATATAAGCCCTCAACTCGCGGTCAGCCGCGCCAGTTCATCGGCCTGGTGCTCCTGCTGCAGCCGGTCCAGCAATGCTTCGAGCCCACCGTCCAGCACCTGCGGCAGGTCGTAGACGGTAAGACCTTCGACGCGATGGTCGGTGATGCGGCCCTGCGGGAAGTTGTATGTGCGGATGCGCTGGCTGCGATCGCCGCTGCCGACCTGCAGTTTGCGCGTCTGGGCCTGCGCTGCCGCGGCTTTCGCGGCCTGCGCGTCGGCGAGCATCGCGCGCAGGCGCTTCATCGCCTTGTCGCGGTTGGCATGCTGGCTGCGCTCGGTCTGGCTCTCGACGACCAGGCCCGTGGGCAGGTGCGTGATGCGGATCGCCGAATCGGTCTTGTTGACGTGCTGGCCGCCCGCGCCCGAGGAGCGGAACGTATCGATGCGCAGGTCGGCGGGCGACAGATCGATCACCGCCTCGTCGGCTTCGACCGGGATGATCGCCACCGTCGCCGCCGAGGTGTGGATGCGACCCTGCGACTCGGTAGCCGGCACGCGCTGCACGCGATGCGTGCCGGACTCGAACTTCAGCCGCGAGTACGCACCCTGGCCCTCGACGCGCGCGATGATTTCCTTGAACCCGCCATGCTCGCCGGGGCTCGCCGACTCGACTTCCAGACGCCAGCCCTGCCGCTCGGCATGGCGGGCATACATGCGGAACAGGTCGCCCGCGAAGATCGCCGCTTCGTCACCGCCCGTTCCTGCGCGTACTTCGAGGTAGACATCGCCATCGTCGCGCGGATCACGTGGGATGAGATGTGCAAGCAATTCCCTGTCGAGCTGCACAAGCCGTGCTCTCGCCGCTTCGATCTCCTCGTTCGCCAGGTCGCGCATGCCCGGATCGTCACGCATCGCCTGCGCCGCTTCGAGGTCGCTGCGGACACGCTGATCTTCTTCGAGCGCGGCCGTGACCGGGCCCAGTTGTGCGAATTCGCGCGACAGCCGACGGAAGCGGATGGCGTCGGCGATCACCGGAGGGTCGGCGAGCAGGCGTTCGAGCTCTTCGCGGCGTTCGGCGAGGGCTTCGAGCTTGCGACGAAGGGAAGGGTTCACGGGCGGAAGTCGCGAAGGGGAAATCGGAATCGGAATTGAATCGGCGCGGTACGTTCGAACGCGGCGCGGCCGCTAACGCTCGGGCTCGCGTAGCCCGGGCAGCGAGGCATCCCCGCCATCGCCTCCCGTTTTACCGGCCGCGGATACCACCACAGGGAACAACTTTTCCACTGCCCGTGGAAGTTCCGCATCGCCGGTGGCGGCCGCCTCGCGCAGGGCCACGGTGGGCGCATGCAACAGGCGGTTGGTGAGCGTGTGCGCGAGGAACGCGAGGACCTCATCGGCCGGCATGCCGGCAGCGAGCTGCTGCCGGGCACGGGCGAGCGCCTCTTCGCGGGCCATGTCGCCATGCGCACGCACGCGCTTGACCGGTTCGGTGCGCGCGCAGGCCGCGAGTTTCTCGACGAAGCGGGACACCTGCATCTGTACGATCGTCTCGGCCTCGTCGGCGGCTTCACGGCGGCTGCGGCGGTTGTCCTCGATCGCGCGTTCGAGGTCGTCGACCGTATAGAGGAATACGTCCGGGAGCGTCGCGACGTCGGCGGCGATGTCGCGTGGTACGGCGAGGTCGAGCAGCAGCATCGGGCGACGACGGCGGGCGGCCAGCGCCGCGCGCACCTGCGCGACCTGCAGGACGGGCAGGCGGCTGGCGGTCGCGCTGATCACGATGTCGGCCTCGGCCAGGTGCCTGTCCAGGTCTTCGAGCGGCAGTGCCATGCCGCCATGGCGCGAGGCGAGCTCCTGCGCATGCGCGAGGGTGCGGTTGGCGACCAGCAGCCGTTGCGTGCGCGCCTGCGCGAGGTGCCGCGCGGCCAGTTCGATCGTCTCGCCCGCACCGATCAGCAGCACGGTGGATTCGTCCAGCCGGGCGAAGGACTCCTGTGCGAGCCGCACGGCGGCCGAGGCGATGGAGACCGGATGGACGCCGATGCGCGTGTCGGTACGGGCGCGCTTGGCAGTGCTGAAGGCATGCTGGAAGAGCCGGTCGAGCCCGCTGCCGAGCGTGCCGGCGGCGCGTGCCTTCGCCCAGGCCTCCTTCACCTGTCCGAGGATCTGGGGCTCCCCAAGGACAAGGGAGTCCAGCCCGGTCGCCACGCGGAACAGGTGGCGGACGGCATCGGCCCCATGGTGCGCATAGAGATAGGGATGCAGGCCGTGCCCGACGGTGGACTGCCGTGCCAGCCAGTCGGCGAGCGAGGTGCCCTCGTCATCCGCTTCCGCGTACAGCTCGGTGCGGTTGCAGGTGGACAGCAGCGCGACCTCGCGCACGGCCGGCAGGGTTCGCAGGTCGGCCAGGGCAATGTCCACCGCGTCGCCGGCAAAGGCCACCCGTTCGCGCAGGTCGACCGGCGCGGTCTGGTGGTTGAGCCCGATGACGTGGAAACCCATTCGTTTACAAGGCGTGCGATACGCTACGACGGCAGCAGGACGGGCATTCTACCGGCCCTCCGGCTACCTCCCCGCCAGCGCCCAGAGCCCGCATGCCTGTTGCCCGCCGTTCCATCAGATACCGTGTCGCCGTCCTGTTGCTGGCCGCCGCCGCATCTCCCGCATTCGCCGCCCAGCCTGCGGCGACTGTCCCGCTCCAGCCGTTGCTCGCGGGCGAGTTCGCGTTGCAGGCCGGCAAGCTGGACGATGCCGCGGGCGCCTATCTGGAGGCAACGCGCGCGACGGGCGATGTCGCACTGGCCGAACGCGCGACCCAGATCGCGCTGGTCGGCAAGAACGATGCGCGTGCGCGCGAGGCGCTGGCCCTGTGGCGGTCTTTGTCGGGCGATGACCCGGACCAGACGCTCGGGCTGTCGATTGCCGATGCCACGCTCGCCCTGCATACCGGCAAGGTGGATGTGGCGACGCGCGAGTTGGCCGGCCTGCTGGCGCGTCCGGGCGATGTCGGCTGGCGCTCGGCGCTCGGCGCACTCGCTGGCGGAGCGACCAGTGCCAGGCAGGCCGCGGACGTGCTGGAGCGCCTGCTCGCGGGCGGGCATCTGCCCGGTGTGCTGCAGGCCTGGCTCGCTTTCGGCGGCCTCGCCCAGCGGCTCGACCGCCCCCAGCTCGCCGAGCGCATCGTCAACGAGGTGGTGAAACGGTTTCCGGGTGATCCGCGCGTTTCCCTGCTGCGCGCCAGCCAGCTGCGTGACGCCGGCAAGGCGGCCCAGGCGCGGGCGGTGGTCGATAGCCTGCGGCCGGCCGCGGCCGCGGATGCCGACCTCCGGCTGGCTGTGGCCCAGGAATACGATGCGCTGGGGGATGCGCGAACAGCCGCTGCGACGCTCGCGCGCGGCCCGCAGGATGATCAGACCTACAGCCTGCGTGCCGCGCTGCACGCCAAGGCGAAGGACACCGCCGGCCTGCAGGCCCTGTACGACGAGCTGGCGCGCGACGCCGTGCGCCCCGACCCGCAGCGCCGCCTGCTGCTCGGGCAGGTCGCCGAATTCCTCAAGCATTACGAGGCTGCCATCGGCTGGTACGACAGCGTGCCCGGCGGCCCCCAGCGCGCGGCCGCACGCCTGCGCAGCGCGAATGTCATGCAGGAACTGGGACGTGGGAAGCAGGCGGTCGAACTGCTGCGGGCCATGCAGCAGGACGCATCGGCGGAGGACGATGTCCGGCGCGATGCCTATCTGCTCGAAGCCTCGCTCTGGCAGAAGGGCGGTGATGCCGCTCGCGAGAGCGACGCCTATGCCCGCGGGCTGGCCGCGTTCCCCGACGAACCCGAGCTGCTCTATGCGCGGGCACTGTCGTGGGAGCGGCGTGACGACATCGCACGTGCCGAAGCCGACCTTCGCCGCATCCTCGTGATGCAGCCAGATAGCGTCGCGGCGCTCAATGCGTTGGGCTATACGCTCGCCGACCGCACGCGCCGCTACCGCGAGGCGCTCGAACTGATCGACCGCGCGCGCGCGGCGGAACCGGCGAACGGCGCGATCGTCGACAGCTATGGCTGGGTGCTGTATCGACTTGGCCGCGCCACCGAGGCGCTCACCGAGCTACAGCGTGCCTACGCCTTGCAGAAAGATGCCGAGATCGCGGCGCACATCGGCGAGGTGCTGTGGACGCTCGGCCGGCGCGACGAGGCGCTGCGCTACTTCGACGAAGCCCGTAGGCTCGAACCGGACAGTCGTGCGCTGCTGCGGGCGCTCGAGAAGACCGGAGCGCGCCTGGCACCGGCAGCGTCACCCCCCCCGCCTGCCAGCCCCTCCACCCCAGACGCCCTCCGCTCCAGGCCGGCCGCCCCCGCCGGGGGTCGCTCATGAGCAGCGCGCTGCGCCTGTTCGTCGTCGCCATGGCGTTTTGGCTTTCGAGCTGCGCGACCACCCGCGTGGTCGGGCCGACTGCGTCGGTCGCCACGTCGCAGGCGCGGCAGGACGCGCGCGTGCGCCTGCTCGCCACGCATACCGATTGGGGGCTCGAGGGGCGTGTCGCGGTGTCCAGCAACGGGCAGGGTGGCAGCGCGCGGATCGACTGGCAGCAGTCCGGCGCGCGCTTCGATGTCCGGCTGTCGGCGCCCATCACCCGGCAGAGCTGGTCGCTGACCGGTAGCCCGGGCCAGGCCCGGCTCGAGGGGCTGGAGGGCGGCCCCCGCCACGGCACCGATGCAGGCCTCCTGCTTCGGGAGGCGACCGGCTGGGACATCCCGATCACTTCGCTCGCTTCGTGGTTGCGTGGAGTGGCGGCACCGGGATCGCCGGCGTCGATGACGTTCGGCCCCGGCGGGCAGCCCCTTGAGCTGGTGCAGGACGGCTGGACGATCACCTATCGCTGGCCCGAAGCCCTCGCCCCGCTGGCGATGCCCGGCCGCATCGAAGCTAGGCGCGGCACCGCGCGGGTCCGCCTCGCGGTCGACCGCTGGATCGAGGGCGGCGCGAGCCCATGAGCGCGTCCGGCTGGTCGTCCTGGCCCGCGCCGGCCAAACTCAATCTCTTCCTGCGGATCACCGGCCGCCGCTCCGATGGCTACCACGAGCTGCAGACGGTCTTCCGCCTGCTGGAATGGGGTGATCTCATCCACCTGCGACTGCGCCCCGATGGCGCGATCGTTCGCGTAGGGGCATCGGCCTTTGGCGTTTCAGCTCAGCAGGATCTGGCGGTGCGGGCGGCCATCCTGCTGCAAAAATCTGCCAATGTCTGCGAAGGTGTAGACATCACGGTGGTAAAGCGTATTCCAGAGGGGGGTGGTTTCGGCGGTGGCTCGTCCGACGCCGCGACCGTCCTCGTCGCACTTAACCGGCTGTGGAATACCGGTCTTTCGACTCTGGAACTCGCCCGTCTCGGGCTGCACCTCGGCGCCGACGTTCCTGTCTTCGTTCATGGTTGCAATGCCTGGGCCGAGGGGGTCGGGGAGGCGCTTGTACCGGTCATGCTGCCGCCTGCCTGGTACGTCATCGCCGAGCCGGGCGTTCACTGCCCGACCTCCCTTCTCTTCGGCTCCCCCGATTTGACGCGGGATTCACCGGCCCTGAAAATGGCGGACTTCGTTGCGGGTGGCGACACCCGGAGCGCACGGCTCGGGAATGCGTTCGAACCCGTCCTGCGCGCGCGTGAGCCGGCTGTCGAAGCCACGCTCGCTGCGCTGTCGCAGGTGGGGGATGCGCGGTTGACCGGGTCGGGCAGCGGTTGCTTCGTCGAATTCGCCTCGCGCGAAGCGGCGCAGGCGGCGCTGCGCATGCTGCCATCGGACCTGCGTTGCCGGCTTGTTGCAGGCGCGCAGGTCTCGCCGCTGCACCGCGCGCTCGCCAGAACGTAGGGGCGTCGCCAAGCGGTTAAGGCACCAGGTTTTGATCCTGGCATGCGAAGGTTCGAATCCTTCCGCCCCTGCCACATCACGCGAAGATCGTGGTTCGCGATCGGGAATCCGTCATGCCCCGGAACCGCACAGGATCCAGATTCATCAAGCCCGAATCCCCATCGCGAATCCCCGTCACCATGCAGAAAGACCGCAACCTCCTTGTTTTCAGCGGCAACGCGAACCGGCCGCTCGCCGAAGCCGTGTGCAAGGAACTCGGTGTCCGGCCGGGCAAGGCACTGGTCGGCAAGTTTTCCGATGGTGAGGTGCAGGTCGAGATCGAGGAGAACGTGCGGCGGCAGGAGGTCTTTGTCATCCAGCCGACGAACGCGCCGACTGCCGAGAATTTCATGGAGCTGCTGGTGCTGATCGACGCGCTCAAGCGCGCCTCGGTCATGAGCGTCACCGCGGTGGTGCCGTACTTCGGCTATGCCCGCCAGGATCGTCGCCCGCGCAGCTCGCGCGTGCCGATCACGGCCAAGGTGGCGGCCAAGATGTTCAGCGCGGTCGGCACTGACCGCGTCCTCACAGTCGATCTCCATGCCGATCAGATCCAGGGCTTTTTCGATCTTCCGGTCGACAACGTCTACGCTTCGCCACTGCTGCTGGCCGACATCTGGCGCGCGCACGGCACCGACAACATGGTGGTGGTCTCGCCCGACGTGGGCGGCGTGGTGCGCGCCCGCGCGATCGCCAAGCGACTCGACGATGCGGATCTCGCGATCATCGACAAGCGGCGGCCGAAAGCGAACGTCGCGACGGTGATGAACATCATCGGCGAGGTCGAGGGCAAGACCTGCGTACTGGTGGACGATATCGTCGATACTGCCGGCACACTCTGCGCGGCGGCGGCGGCGCTGAAGCAGCGCGGCGCGACGAAGGTCGTCGCCTACTGCACCCATCCGGTGCTGTCAGGCGCGGCCATTGACAATGTCAGCGCATCGCAACTCGACGAACTGGTCGTTACCGACACGATCATGCTCTCGGAGGCGGCGCGGGCCTGCCCGCAGATCCGCCAGCTGAGCGTCGCCGAACTGCTGGCCGAGACGATCCGCCGCGTGGCATTCGGCGAATCGGTGAGCTCGTTGTACGTGGATTAGCGATTCCTGATTCGTGATCGCGTAAAGGCGCGAAAAAGTGCCTTGCTCGCAGGTCACATCAGGAGTCAGGAATCAGGAATCAGGAATCAGCTTTCCACCTCCCCTGGTCGCGGGGTGAGGCTTCCAGCCGCAGCGATGCGGCCTATCGCAGTAACAGTGAGTAATCGAAATGTCCGAACACACCATCCAGGCCACCGGCCGCAGTGACAAGGGGAAGGGTGCGAGCCGCCGCCTGCGTCATGCCGCCGCCATTCCGGCCATCGTCTACGGCGGCAGCGCCGAACCCAAGCAGATCCAGCTCGACCACGAGAAGGTCTGGCTCGCCAGCCAGAACGAGTGGTTCTATGCGTCGATCCTGAACCTCGATATCGAAGGCCAGGTCGAAAGCGTGCTGCTGCGTGACATGCAGCGCCATCCGTTCCGCCAGCAGATCATGCATCTGGATTTCCAGCGCGTGAACGCGAACGAGTCACTGCGCGTCAGCGTTCCGCTGCACTTCCTCAACCAGGACGCATCGCCGGCTGGCAAGGCCGCGGAAGTCGTCGTGGCGCACGAGCTCAACGAAGTGGAAGTGAGCTGCCTGCCGAAGAACCTGCCGGAGTTCATCGAGATCGACCTGTCCGACCTCAAGCTTGGCGACGTCATCCACCTGTCCGACCTCAAGCTGCCGGAAGGCGTGGAAATCCCCGAGCTCAAGCTGGGCAAGGAGCACGACGTCGCCGTGGTCAGCGCCAAGCTCGGCCGCACAGGCCAGGAAGAGGCGCCGGCCGCGGAAGGCGATGCGCCGGCCGCCGACGCGCCCAAGAAGTAAGCGACATGCGGACGGGCCGGCCTCACGGTCGGCCCGTCCGTCTTTTGCACCGTTGGCATGACAGGCCTCCGCCTCATCGTCGGTCTGGGAAATCCCGGGCCGGAACACGCGCGCCAGCGGCATAACGCCGGGTTCTGGTTCGTGGACGAACTTGCACGCAGGCACGGCGGGCATTTCCGCATCGAGCCCAAGCTGTTCGGCGAGGCCTGCAAGGTCGATATCGCGGGACAGGGGGTCTGGTTGCTGAAGCCGGCCACCTTCATGAACCTGGCGGGCAAGTCGGTCACGGCCGCCCTGCGGTTCTGGAAGATCGACCCGGAGCAGGCGCTGCTCGCGCATGACGAGTTGGACCTTCCCCCCGGCACTGCGCGGCTCAAGCTGGATGGCGGCCATGGCGGCCAGAACGGCCTTCGCGACACCATGCGGCTGCTCGGTCACGGACAATTCCACCGCCTGCGTGTCGGCATCGGCCATCCCGGCCACAAGGACAGGGTGGTCGGATGGGTGCTGGGCAAGCCTTCGTCCGCGGACGAAATCCTCATACTGCGTTCAATCGATGAGGCGATGGACGTCATGCCGCTGGCGGTTGCCGGAGAGATCAACGAGGCGACGAAGCGGCTGAATACCGCAAAGCCGTGACCGGCAGAGGAAGCGGATTGAAGGGTGCCCGTGCTTCCTGGTCGCGTCGGCGGTGTGCGGGTTTCACGGTGATGCATGACGGACCCCGGCAGGCGTTGATCGGTGCTTGGTGATTACTGATTTCCAGATGGGCAAAAGGCCGCTTTGGGAATCGCGAATCACGAATCACCAATCACGGGCTTCAAATGGGCATCAAATGCGGCATCGTCGGCCTGCCCAACGTCGGCAAGTCGACCCTCTTCAACGCGCTGACCAAGGCGGGCATCGCCGCGGCGAACTTCCCGTTCTGCACGATCGAGCCGAACGTCGGCATCGTGCCGGTGCCGGATCCGCGCCTCGGCCAGCTGGCCGAGATCGTCAAGCCGCAGAAGGTCATTCCGACGGCAGTGGAATTCGTCGACATCGCGGGCCTCGTCGCCGGCGCGGCCTCGGGTGAGGGGCTGGGCAACAAGTTCCTCGCGCACATCCGCGAGGTCGACGCCATCACCCACGTGGTGCGCTGCTTCGACAACGACGACGTGATTCACGTCAACAACCGCATCGACCCGATCGCCGACATCGAGACGATCGACACCGAGCTGGCGCTCGCCGATCTCGAATCGGTCGACAAGGCCCTGCAGCGCGCGGAGCGGTCTGCCAAGACCGGCGACAAGGACGCGAAGGTGCGGGCCGAGATTCTGGGCCGCATCCGCGCTGGGCTCGACGCCGGCACCGCGGCGCGCGCGCTCGGCCTGTCGGACGATGACAAGGCAGCCGTGCGCGACCTGTTCCTGATCACGATCAAGCCGGTGCTGTACGTCGCCAACGTGCTGGAGGACGGCTTCGAGAACAATCCGCACCTCGACGCCGTGCGCGAGCGGGCCAAGGCCGAGGGCGCCGAGGTGGTGCCGGTCTCGGCTGCCATCGAGGAAGAGCTCAGCCAACTCGACGATGCCGACCGCGATGCCTTCCTGACCGACCTCGGCCTCGACGAGCCGGGCCTGAACCGGGTAATCCGTGCCGCCTACAAGCTCCTGGGCCTGCAGACCTATTTCACCGCCGGCGTGAAGGAAGTCCGCGCCTGGACCGTCAGGGGCGGCTCGACCGCGCCTCAGGCGGCCGCCGTGATCCATACAGATTTTGAAAAGGGCTTCATCCGCGCCGAGACCATCGGTTTCGACGATTTCCTCAAGTATCGCGGCGAGTCCGGCGCCCGCGACGCCGGCCGCCTGCGCCTGGAGGGCAAGGAATACCGCGTCCAGGAGGGTGATGTCCTGCATTTCCGCTTCAACGTGTGAAGCGGGATCCGGCACCGAGAGGGTCGGCAAGGTGAACGGTCCGTTGACTTGCCCTTACCGGTCGGCCAGAATTGCGGGCTCTTTGGAGGGATACCCAAGCGGCCAACGGGGGCAGACTGTAAATCTGCTGGCTCACGCCTTCGGTGGTTCGAATCCACCTCCCTCCACCAGCGTCCAGTCCAGCGGGCTGGAGGTGCATCGTTCGATCCGGTGGAGTTACCAACCACTGGTGCAGTGCCCAAGCAGCGGTCCGGCGCGGGAGTAGTTCAATGGTAGAACTTCAGCCTTCCAAGCTGATTGTGCGGGTTCGATTCCCGTCTCCCGCTCCATTGCTACTGCGACGCACCTGCTTGTAAACGGAAGTCCCGCTCACGTAGCTCAGTCGGTAGAGCACCTCCTTGGTAAGGAGGAGGTCGAAGGTTCGATTCCTTTCGTGAGCACCATTTCAATACCATTCCACCGACGCTTCGCCAGAAGCGACTCAATGA
>SCUY01000109.1 GCA_004322525.1 Lysobacter sp.
CACGAACGGCCTGCTGGATGGTGGCGCCGACGTGCTCATGGTGGAAACCATCTTCGACACGCTAAATGCCAAGGCCGCACTCTTCGCGATAGAGGAGGTCTTCGACAGCCGCGGTGCGCGCGTGCCGGTAATGATCTCCGGGACCATCACCGATGCTTCCGGGCGCACGCTGTCCGGGCAGACGGCAGAGGCGTTCTGGTATTCGGTGCGGCATGCCGCGCCGCTGGCCATCGGCCTGAACTGTGCACTTGGCGCGCGTGACCTGCGCGCACATGTCGACGTGCTTGCCCAGGTGGCCGACGTCAATGTCAGCACGCATCCGAACGCCGGGCTTCCCAATGCCTTCGGTGGATATGACGAGACGCCGGAGGACATGGCCGCGGTGATCGGTGAATTCGCGCGGGCCGGGCTCGTGAACCTCGTCGGCGGTTGCTGCGGCACCACGCCCGCGCATATCGCCGCCATCACGGAAGCGGTCCGTGGCGTGTCGCCGCGCCAGGTTCCCGCCCTCCGGGGCGCCGCATGAGCCTCGCGCGACAGACCCGCCTCGCGGGCCTGGAACCCCTGCAGATCACGCCGGAAAGCAACTTCATCAACATCGGCGAGCGGACGAATGTCACCGGCTCGGCGCAGTTCAAGAAGCTCATTCTCGACGGCCGCTACGACGAAGCCGTCGTAGTCGCGCGCCAGCAGGTGGAGAACGGTGCGCAGGTTATCGACGTCAACATGGACGAGGGCATGCTCGACTCCGAGCAGGCCATGGTCACCTTCCTCAACCTGATGGCCGCCGAGCCCGACATCGCGCGCGTACCGGTGATGGTCGACAGCTCGAAGTGGACGGTGATCGAAGCCGGGCTCAAGTGTCTGCAGGGCAAGGGCATCGTCAACTCGATATCGCTCAAGGAAGGCGAGGCGGAATTCCTGCGCCAGGCACGTCTGGTGCGGCGCTATGGCGCGGCAGTGGTGGTGATGGCCTTCGACGAGCAGGGCCAGGCCGACACACTCGAGCGCAAGGTGGATATCTGTTCGCGCGCCTATGGCCTGCTGACGCGCGAGGTGGGCTTTCCGCCGGAGGACATCATCTTCGACCCGAACGTGTTCGCGATCGCCACCGGCATCGAGGAGCATGACGGCTATGCGGTCGCCTTCGTCGACGCGGCGCGTGAGCTGAAACGCCGATTCCCCTTCAGCCACATCTCCGGTGGCGTTTCCAACGTCTCGTTCTCCTTCCGCGGAAACGAGCCGGTGCGACAGGCGATACACGTGGTCTTCCTGTACCACGCCATTCGCGCCGGCATGGACATGGGCATCGTCAACGCGGGCGCCCTGCCCCTCTATGACGATCTCGACGCCGACCTTCGCGAACGCGTCGAGGACGTCGTACTCAACCGGCGCAGCGATGCCACCGAACGCCTGCTGGAGATCGCTGGCCGCTACAAGGGAAAGAAGGGCGAGAAGAAGGTCGAAGACCTGCGATGGCGCGAGCGTGACGTGCGTGATCGGCTCGCTCACGCACTGGTGCATGGCATCGACCAGTACATCGAAACGGATACAGAAGAGGCGCGCATGCTTTCGACGCGCCCGCTCGATGTGATTGAAGGGCCGCTGATGCAGGGCATGAACGTGGTCGGTGACCTGTTCGGCGCGGGCAAGATGTTCCTGCCGCAGGTGGTGAAGTCCGCACGCGTCATGAAGAAAGCCGTCGCCTACCTGCTTCCGTACATCGAAGCGGAGAAGTTGCGCACCGGTGAAGTCGGCCGCACCGCAGGGCGCATCGTGCTGGCGACGGTCAAAGGTGACGTACATGACATCGGCAAGAACATCGTCGGCGTGGTGCTCGCCTGCAACAACTTCGAGGTGATCGATCTCGGCGTCATGGTGCCGGCACAGGTCATCCTTGACCGGGCCAGAGCGGAAAATGCCGATCTTGTCGGCCTTTCCGGGCTGATCACGCCGTCGCTGGAAGAGATGGGCCACGTCGCGCGTGAAATGCAGCGGCAGGGGCTGGCGATGCCTCTGCTGATCGGCGGGGCGACGACCTCCCGGGCGCATACGGCGCTGAAGATCGGCCCGCATTACCAGTCACCCACGGTATGGGTGAAGGACGCCTCGCGCGCGGTCGGCGTCGCCCAGTCGTTGATCTCGGTGGACCTGCGCGATGCATTCGTTGCGGCGAACGCCGCCGACTATGCCGAAATCCGCAAACGCCACAGCAACCGCGGCGATGG
>SCUY01000110.1 GCA_004322525.1 Lysobacter sp.
GCGGCGTTCGCGTTGACCCGGCTGGCAGCGGACGCGGATAATTCCAGGGTTCCGGCGCCAGCACGCAGCGCCTCCCCGCACTCCCGGAGTTTTCTCGATGCGCCATGCCCGCGCCTACGGTCTTGTCGGCCTCGCCGCCCTCGTGGTGGTCGCCGCCGCCGTCGCCCAGACCACGGTGACCCCGGTGCCGGACAAGGCGCCGGTTCAGGTCGCGCCGCTGGCCGGTGCGGTCGAGACCGCCACCTGGGGTGATCCGAAGGCCGGCCAGCAGAAGGCCGGTGCCTGTGCCGCCTGCCACGGCCTGGACGGGAATCCAGCTACGCCCGCCTATCCGCGCCTGGCGGGCATGCCGGAGCGCTACGTCGCCCAGCAGCTGGCGCTGTTCAAGTCGCACGAGCGCGTGACCGGCATGGCATCGGTGATGTACCCGATCGCCGAAGTGCTGTCGGCACAGGACATGCGCGATCTCGGTGCCTGGTTCCAGACGCAGAAGGCCGGCGCCGGCATCGCCGACGACACCGCTATCGCCACCGGCCCCTTCGCGGGCCGCAAGTATTACGAGATCGGCGAGCAGCTCTTCCACTCCGGTGACAAGGTGCGCGGCATCCCCGGCTGCATGGCCTGCCACGGGCCCGCCGGCCAGGGCAATCCGGGCCCGGCCTATCCGGCCCTCGCCGGCCAGGAAGCGGCCTACGCGAAACGCCGGCTGGAGGAGTACCGCGTGGGCACCGGTGCGCCGGCCACCTACAAGAACTTCCACATCATGGCGAGCATCGCGAAACAGCTGACGGACGAGGAGATCGGGTCGCTCGCCAGCTACGTGCAGGGCCTGCACGCGCGCGCGAACGATACGGGCGCGCCGGCCATGGCTGCCGTCGCCCCCACGGCCGCGGCGCCGGCTGCCTCCCCGGCGACGCCGGCATCGCCCGCGAGCGTTCCCGCCACCACCACCGCACCGGTGCAGCCGGCCGTCCCGGCGGCGACCGCGCCCAAGCAGGGCTGAACTTCGCCCGTACCGCGCGGTCGCAATTGACCGCCGGAGGCGCGCATCGCACCCATACGCCGGTCGTGTCCCCCACGATCGGCGTTTTCGTTCCCCCACTCGTACCGAGCGACCATGAAACGCATCCTGCTCCCTCTGCTCGCCCTGCTCTGCGCCGGCCTCCTCGGGTCCGCGGCCGCCGCGCCGGCCGCGCCGGTCGAAGGTGCCGACTACGTGGTGATCGATGGCGGGGTTCCCTACCAGCCCGTCGCCGGCAAGGTCGAGGTGGCCGAGGTCTTCGGTTACACCTGCCCCCACTGCGCGCGTTTCGAGGCGCCGCTCGCGGCATGGGCACGCAAACTGCCGGCCGGCGCGCGATTCGTCGCCATCCCTGCGCCCTTCGGCGGCTACTGGATGCCCTATGCCCGCGCCTACTTCGCGGCGCAGGCGCTCGGCCTCACGACGCGCACGCATGCGGCGATGTTCCGCGCCCTGCATGAGGAAAACCGCCTGCCGATCAGCGACGCCACCCCGACGGAAATCGCCACCTTCTACGCGTCCTACGGCGTCCCGGCCACGCGTTTCCTCGCCGCCTACCAGGCACCGGCGGTCGATGCCCAGCTGAAGAAGGCGAGTGAATTCATTGACCGCTCCGGCGTCGAGGGCACGCCAACGCTCGTCGTCGCGGGCAAGTATCGCGTTACCGCGCGTTCGCAGGACGATACGCTGCGCGTCGCCCGCTGGCTGGTCGACCGTGAGCTCGCCGCGCGCCGGAAGCGCTGATCAGCCGTCGGGCCCGACCCGCCCGCGGCATTTCCAGGAGAAGCCCCATGCATCTGCGTCATGTCATTTCGCGTTGCAGCCTGCTGCTCGTGCTTGCCCTTGGCCTGGCCGCCTGCGAGAACGCTCCACGCCCGGCGCCGGCGGCAGCGTCCGATCCCAAAGCCAGCGCGCCAGCGCCGGTACCCGCGCCTGCGCCTGCGGCCGATGGTCTGGTCGCCGGCCGCGACTACGCGGAACTGCCAACGGGCGAACGTTACGGGCCGGCGTCGGCAAAGATCGAGGTGGTCGAAGTATTCGGCTATACCTGCCCGCACTGCGCCCGCTTCGAGCCGATGCTCAATACGTGGAGGGGAACGCTGGGCGACGACGTCGAATTTGTGAGGGTGCCGGCGCCGTTCGGCAGCTGGTGGTCGCCCTATGCGCGCG
>SCUY01000016.1 GCA_004322525.1 Lysobacter sp.
GTGATGGCGCCTCTTCCTGGATACCGCCTGAATCCGTGAGGATCAGCGTACTGCGCTCCATCAGCCATACGAACGGCAGGTAGTCCTGCGGCTCGATGACGTGCACGTGCGCACACATGCCGACTCGGCGTTCCACGACATCGCGTACTTTCGGATTCGGGTGCACGGGGAAAACAATCTGGACATCATCACGCATAGCGAGCACCTGCAATGCGTCGACGATGTGCTCAAGCCCTTCACCGAGGTTTTCCCTGCGGTGCGCGGTGACAAGGATGACCCGCCGGCATGGCTCGAGAAACGTGAAACGGTCAGCCACGGCCGCGACGCTCGATGGGGTTCCGTGAATCCGGGACGTCACCGCGAACAATGCATCGATAACGGTGTTGCCCGTCACCTGCACGCCAACATCAATGCCTTCGCGCTCCAGATTGGCAGCAGCGCCGCGAGTGGGCGCGAAGTGCAACGTGGCGAGCGTCGAGACCATTCGCCGGTTCATCTCCTCCGGCCAGGGAGCACGCATGTCACCGGTTCGCAGCCCCGCTTCGACGTGGCCGACGCGCACGCCCGCATAGAACGCGGCCAGTGCGGCTGCCAGCGTGGTGGTCGTGTCGCCGTGGACGAGCACCATATCGGGGCGATAGCGCCCAAGCACCGGGCGCATCGCCTTGAGGACGCGAGCGAGAACATCGGTGACACGCTGACGCGGCCGCATCAGGTCGAGATCCACATCCGGCACTATGCCGAACATGTCGAGTACCTGGTCGAGCATGTCCCGATGCTGGCCCGTCACCACCACGGTCAGGTCGATATCGCTGTCGTTCCTGAGCGCCTGCACGAGCGGCGCCATCTTGATGGCTTCCGGACGGGTTCCGAATACGACCATTAGGCGGAGCGGCACAGAGTTCATCAGGCGATTATCACGCGGCCGGGTACATGCTCTCCAGCCCCTGCAAGAGCGGGGCCAATCGTTCGCGGAGGCGATCGATCTGCGGATTGCCCGCCGCCCCCGGTGAGACGCGCGCGACGATCGCCTGCAAGGGGTCGCCACCCGTCCATGCCGCCGGGTCCGCAGCGCGGCGGTATGCCTCACGGAATGGCAGCCCTTGGCGTGCAAGGTCGATGGCGTGGTCCGTCGCATACATCGACGGCTCAAGCGCCGAAGCAAGCGCATCGTCGAACCATTGCATTTCCCGCATCAGGTCGGGCAACAAGGCGAGTGCGCGCAATGCATGGCCAAGCCCGCGCACGAGGGGTGCCTTGGTGAACTGGAGATCCCGGTGATAACCGCTCGGCAGCGAGAGCAGCTGTTCGATTTCACCTCGCGCGGCGGTGACGATCGAATAGCTGGCGCGCAACAGTTCAATGACGTCCGGGTTGCGTTTCTGCGGCATGATCGAACTGCCGGTGGTATAGCGCGATGGCAATACCACGAACCCGAATTCCGCTGTAGTGAACAGGCTGAGGTCCCAGGCGAACCGACGTACGTCCAGCAATGCGGACGACGCGGCTTCCAGCGCCGCCATCTCGAATTTTCCC
>SCUY01000111.1 GCA_004322525.1 Lysobacter sp.
CTGCGCTTCGAGTTTGTCGAGCAGCCGGGTCATTCCCCCCGGATGCAGCTGGGCGGCACGGGCGAGGTCGGTCACCCCGGCACGACCGGCTGCGAGTGTCCTGAGGGTGATGTACTGGCTGAAGTTCAGTTCGTGGCCGGCAGCGGTCAGCTCGCGCTCCATGCGCGCCCACATCGCGTCACGGACCTGCCGGAACAGGAGGCCGAGGGTCGAGCCGTTACAGGCGGTCGTTTTCATGGCGGCAATGTACGTGCTCGCGCAATAGTTGTCAAAGCAACTATTAAGCAAAACGAGTTGCCCCGCTCAGCGGCGCAGCACCAGTTCGATCACGAACTTGCTGCCGAAGTAGGCGAGCACGAGCAGTGCCATGGCGACCAGCGTCCACCGCACGGCCTTGCGGCCCCGCCAGCCGTTGCGGTAGCGGCCGATCAGCAGCCCGCCGAATACCAGCCATGACATCAGGCTCAGCACCGTCTTGTGCACGAGGTGCTGCGCGAACAGGTTCTCGACGAACAGCAGCCCCGATAGCAGCGTCGCGGTGAGCAGGGTGAACCCCACGGAGATGGTGCGGAACAGCAGCGATTCGAGCTGGACCAGAGGCGGCAGGGCGCGCAGCCAGCCATGGAATTCCCGACGCCGCAGCGCACGCTCCTGCAACCACAGCGTGACCGCGAGCAGGGCCGCGACGGCGAGGGTCGCGTAGGCCAGCAGCGCGATCGTCGCGTGCAGCTTCTCCTGCCAGTCGAGGGTCATCGGCTGGGCATGTCCGTACAGGCGATAGGCGATCAGCAGCGCGCCGGCCAGGGGCAGCGCGAGTACGCCCAGGGCGGCCACGCGCTCGCGCATGGCAACGGCTGTCGTCACGGCTGCCATGCCCAGGCCCACCAGCGACAGCGCCGCGAAAAAATGCAGATCCGGCCCGTGCGTCTCCTGCCACGCGATCACATGCACCGCGGCATGCAACGTGAGCGCCCCGATCGCAGGGGTACGCCAGTGGCCCGTGGGCGAGGCCGGGTCGGCGCGCAACGCGGCCGCCAGCATGCCGGTGGCGATGAAGTAGAGCAGCGCTGCAATGAAGACCAGTGTCATGCCCGAAGTGTCGCATAGCCGCCAGCGGCGCCAGAGGGTGGCCCGCTATACTTCGCGACCGTTTTCCCAGGCTCGCCGCGCCATGTTCGAATCCCTCTCCCAGCGCCTGTCCGGCACCATCGAGCGCCTGCGTGGGCGCGGGCGCCTGACGGAGGAGAACATCCGCGAGGCCCTGCGCGAGGTGCGCATCGCGTTGCTGGAGGCCGACGTCGCGCTGCCGGTCGTGCAGGCGCTCATCGAGCGCATCAAGACGCGCGCGGTCGGGCAGGAAGTGCTCAAGTCGCTGACGCCAGGCCAGGCGCTGATCAAGGTGGTGCGCGACGAGCTCACCGCGGTGATGGGCGCGCAGGCGTCGGACCTCAACCTCAACGTGCCGGCGCCCGCGGTCATCCTGATGGCGGGCCTCCAGGGCGCGGGCAAGACCACGACCGTCGCCAAGCTCGCCAAGCACCTGAAGGAGCGCCGCAAGAAGAAGGTGATGGTGGTGTCGGCCGACGTCTACCGGCCTGCCGCGATCGAGCAGTTGCGCCAGCTGGCCGCGCAGATCGACGTACCGTTCTTCGCATCCAGCGCCGACCAGAAGCCCGAGGCGATCGTCCGCGCCGCGATCGACGATGCGCGAAAATCGTATGTCGACGTGCTGATCGTCGACAGCGCCGGTCGGCTCGCGATCGACGAAGCGATGATGGCGGAGATCAAGGTGCTGCACGCGGCGGCGAATCCGGTCGAAACGCTGTTCGTCGTCGACTCGATGACCGGGCAGGACGCGGCCGTCACGGCGAAGGCGTTTTCCGAAGCGCTGCCGCTGACGGGCGTCGTGCTGACCAAGACCGATGGCGACGCCCGTGGCGGCGCGGCGCTGTCGGTGCGCTACATCACCGGACGCCCGATCAAGTTCATCGGCACCGGCGAGAAGCCCGACGGCCTCGATGTGTTCCATCCCGACCGCATCGCCAGCCGCATCCTGGACATGGGCGACGTGCTGTCGCTGGTGGAGCAGGTCGAGCAGCAGGTCGACAAGGACAAGGCACAGAAGCTCGCCGAGAAGGTTGCCAAGGGAAAGAAATTCGACCTCAACGACATGCGCGACCAGCTTGAGCAGATGCAGAACATGGGCGGCCTGCACGGGCTCATGGACAAGCTGCCCGGAATAGGTCAGGTGCCGGCGCACCTCAAGGAGCAGATCACCGGGCGCGAAGTGCCGCGGATGATCGCGATCATCGGCTCGATGACCAAGAAGGAGCGTCGCAATCCCGCCCTGCTGAACGGCTCGCGCCGGGCGCGCATCGCCAGGGGCGCCGGGCTGACCCCCGCTGACGTCAACAAGGTGATGAAGCAGTATCAGCAGATGGAAAAGATGATGTCCAAGCTGGCCGGCGGCGGCATGAAGGGGATGATGCGTGGCATGAAGGGGATGATGGGCCGCGGCGGCGGGATGCCGTTCCGCTGAGCCACCGGGCGATCGATCCTGGCGCCGGGGTTTCCGGCGGACGAAATTCCCGTTAAAATCGGCGGCTTACCCTGCCATTCCGGCAGCTGGGCAACACCGAAAAACCTATGGTCAAGATCCGCCTTTCACGTGGCGGCGCCAAGAAGCGCCCCTTCTACCACATCATCGTCACCGACAGCCGTGCTGCCCGCGACGGCCGCAACATCGAGCGCGTCGGCTATTACAACCCCGTCGCTGCCGGTAACGACAAGCGGGTCGAGCTCGACGTCGCCCGCGTGCAGCACTGGATGGGCCAGGGCGCGCAGATGACCGACAAGGTCGCCGACCTGTACAAGCAGG
>SCUY01000112.1 GCA_004322525.1 Lysobacter sp.
GCTCTTCCGATCTGGCACGCACCGTGCGCAGCCAGCGGTCGAGATCAGGCCGGCGCATGCGCAGGTTTGTGGTGGGCCCGCCGATCAGCATCGCGGTGCGTGGCCTTGGCAGGTCGGCGAATGAGGCGAACGCCGCGCGTGACGCGCCCAGCCAGGCGTCGGTAACCGGGTTCACGCTGCCGAGCAGGGTGAGGACGTTCCCACCCTGCAGCCGATCATGCTCCGGGGCAATGACGGCATCCCAATGCCGCGTCGAAATACGCGGATCGAGCACCTGCACCGCCCGCGCACCGCGTTCACGCAGCAGCCGTGTCGCCAGTGCCGCCTGCCGTCCGCAGCCGATGACGAGCGTCGAGGCCAGCGATGGATCATCCAGCAGCGCTTCGAACGAGTGGCCAAAAGCGGCATGTGACGAAGGCAGCGCGCGTGGTGCGGCCCATTTCCACGGCAGGCGCGGCGCCAGCACGATGTCCCGTGTCGGCAGCCGCAGGGCATCGGCAAGCGCACGCGCCTGCCGCACGTTGCCGGCGTGGCCGTCGGTCAGGGTCCAGGTCTGGTGGGGCGGGGAACGTTGCACGTTTCGTATCGATCCGTTCCGGAACGGCCACGGCCGCATTCGGGCGCAGACTCTACACTGCGTCTCCCCACATCATGGAGACGCCCGATGGCGCAGCCCCTGCCGCCGGAAGCGCTCGACCAGCTGTTCCGTACCGCACGCACGCACAACCGGCTGACCGGCGAGGTCAGCGACGCCACATTGCATGCCTTGTACGAGCTGGTGAAGCTCGGCCCGACCACCGCCAACACCACGCCCGCGCGCTTCGTCTTCGTCAAATCCGCGCAGGCCAAGCAGCGCCTGGCACCCGCACTGGACGAAGGCAACCGGGCGAAGACGCTCGAAGCGCCGGTGACGGTGATCGTGGCCCACGATCTGGCCTTCTACGAAAAGCTCCCCTACCTGTTCCCACATACCGATGCGAAGGCGTGGTTCGACGGCAAGCCCGAGGCGCACCTGGAAACCGTCGCACTGCGCAACAGCAGCCTGCAGGGCGCCTACCTGATTCTCGCGGCGCGTGCGCTCGGGCTCGACACCGGTCCGATGTCCGGCTTCGACAATGCGCGGGTCGATGCCGAGTTTTTCAAGGACATGCATGTCCGCTCCAATTTCCTGGTGAACCTGGGCGAGGGCGATTTCTCACAGGTGTTCGCCCGCTCGCCGCGACTTGCGTTCGATGAAGCCGCGCGGATCCTCTGACCGGCCCATTCGGGAGATTCCCATGTCCAGGCGCCTTGCCCTTTCCGTCGTCCTCGCCGCGTTCTCCGGTTTCGCCGCCGCCGCGCCGGTCTCGTACCGGATCGACGCAGACCACACCGACGTCATCGCCAGCTGGAGCCACCTGGGCTTCTCGAACCCGGTGGCGCACTTCGGCCAGGTGGACGGCACGATCATCTATGACGCCGCGAACGTCGGTGCGTCATCGGTCGAGGTCACGATCCCGCTCGCCGGGCTCGACTCGCACGTGGCTGCGCTGGACAGGCACCTGCGCAGTGCCGAGCTGTTCGATGCCGGGAAGTACCCGGTGATCGCCTTCAAGAGCCGGCGGGTGGAAGCACTGGGGAAGAGCAGGCTCCGCGTGACCGGCGACCTCACGGTCAAGGGCGTCACCAGGACGGCGGTGCTCGACGTGACACTCAACAAGGTGGGCGAGCATCCGATGGCCAAGCGCCAGGCGATCGGCTTCGATGCGGCCACCTCGCTCAAGCGGAGCGATTTCGGCATCGCCTACGCAGTGCCGGCGGTAAGTGACGAGGTGCGGATCCGCATCACCACCGAGGCGATGGTGCCGAAGGCCGAGGGTGACGTGCCGGCACGCGCGAAGACTTCGATCCCGCCGAAGACGAGGTAAGCGGTGATCATCGAACGTCCCTCCAGCGCGCGCGGCCAGGCCGGGCATGGCGGCTGGCTCGACAGCCGGCACACGTTCTCGTTCGGGCAGTACTACGACCCGCAGTGGATGGGCTTCGGCGCGCTGCGGGTCATCAACGAGGATCGTGTCGCCGGCGGAGCAGGCTTCGCGCCCCATTCGCACGCGAACATGGAGATCCTCAGCCTCGTGCTCGAAGGTGGCCTGGCACACAAGGACAGCAGCGGCGGTGGTGGGGTGATTGGGCCAGGCGAGGTGCAGTGGATGAGCGCCGGCCACGGCGTGCAGCACAGCGAGTTCAATGCCTCGCAGACCGAGCCCGTCCACTTCCTGCAGGTCTGGATCCAGCCCGACCGGGTGAACGCCGCGCCCGCCTATGCGCAGCGCGCGCCGCAGCCGGATGACGACGCCGGTGACTGGGTGCTGATCGCCTCGCCCGATGGCGAGGCCCGCAGCCTGGCGATCCGCCAGCAGGCCCGCCTTTACCGCGTGCGCCTGGCGGCGGATGGCAGGGTGGCGACCCTGCTGGATCCCACCCGACGCTACTGGCTGCAGATCGCGGAGGGCGCGGCGACGACAGGCCTGCAGTTGCTCGATGCCGGCGACGCGCTCGGCTTCGTCGATGAATCCGGGCCGCTCGTGCTCACCGCGCGCGAGGGGCCGGCCGTCGCGCTGTTGTTCGACCTGCCGCGCGACTGAGGCGGATCGGCCGCCACGGCGTGGCTGGTAGACTTTCGACCCACGCCGCCGCATCAGCCGTTCATGACCGACCACGATCGAAACGCATCGTCCCTGCAGAACGTCGAGCCGGCGAACGCCCGGCAGCGTTACGTCGTGGGGATGAAGGACCTGCCGCTGAGCTGTCCGCTGCCATCGATGGCGATCTGGAACTCGCATCCCCGCGTCTACCTGCCGATCGAGGCCGAGCGCGAATGCCAGTGCCCGTACTGCGGCGCGCATTTCGTGCTTGAGGAGTGACGGCGGGCCGCCGGCTTACCGTCGTCCAGCTGCTGCCCGCGCTCGAGTCGGGCGGCGTCGAGCGCTCGACGCTCGAAATCGCGCAGGCGCTGGTCGAGGCCGGTCATCGTGCGATCGTCGTCTCCCGCGGCGGGAGGCTGGTGCCGCGGCTGGAGGCACTGGGTGCGGAGCACGTCGCGATCGATCTCGGTCGGAAATCGCCGCGCGTGATCGCTGCGATAGCACCGCTGCGCTCCCTGCTCGAACGCGAGCATGCCGATATCGTCCACGCGCGCTCCCGCCTGCCCGCGTGGATCGGCCGCTTCGCCCTGCGCGGCATGGCGGCGTCACACCGCCCGCGCTTCGTCACCACCGTGCATGGCCTGAATTCCCCTTCGCGCTACAGCGCGGTGATGACCGCCGCCGAGCGTGTGATCTGCGTCTCCGCCACGGTGCGCGACTACGTGCTGCGGCACTATCCGGCGACCGACCCGGCAAAGCTGCGGATCATCGAGCGTGGCATCGATGCGGCGATGTTTCCGCGAGCGGCCGCACGCGATCCGGCCGCACGCGACTGGGCGGCGGCCCGGTATCCCGCGCTTGGCGGCAATGGGCCGCTGCTGCTGTTGCCCGGCCGCGGCACGCGCCTGAAGGGCCATGTGGACGCCATCGCGCTGCTCGCACGGCTGCGCGCGGACGGGCTCGACGCGCGCCTTTGGCTACCCGGCGCGCGCGAGTCCGGCCGCGAACGCTACATCGCGGAGATGGAGCGCGAGGCGCGGCGCGTCGGTGTTGAGCGGATGGTGGCGTTCACGCCACCCACCGAAGCCATCGTCCGCGCCTATGCGGCGAGCGACCTCGTGTTGCAGCTCTCGCGCAAGCCCGAGTCGTTCGGCCGCACGGTGGTCGAGGCCCTGTCGGTAGGGCGCCCGGTCCTCGGCTGGGCCCATGGCGGCGTGGGCGAACTGCTCGCACGCCTGCAGCCGCGGGGCGCGGTCACGCCCTTCGATCCGGCCCTGCTGCATGGCGCGGCATGCGAACTGCTGGCGCGGCCTCCGGCGCCGCCCGCTACGATCCCCCAGACGCTGCACGCCATGCAGGAGGCCACGCTCGATGTCTATGCCGAACTCGCCGGCCGCTGACACGCCGCCGGTGGCTGGCTGGCGATGGGCGCCTGCGTGGGTGCTGACCTACGTCGCGCTGTGGCCGGCGCCAGGCTATGCGGAAACCGTACTGGTGCTGGGCGCGTTCGCGGCGATCTTCCTGCTGTTGCGGTCGCGCTTCCGCGGGGGCATGCGCCTGCTGAGCGGCCCCGCCTGGGCGCTGACCACGGTGATGTTCGCGGCCTATTGGGTTCCGCAATTGATCTCCGCGTTCGACGCCATAGACCCGCCGCGCTCGGTGGTCGATGCGCTCACCGACCTGCGCTATCTCCCGTTCCTGTGGCTGGTGGCCTCATCGGTCGCCGATGCGCGCGGGCGCCGCGCCACGTTCGGCGGGCTGGCAGTCATCGTCGGCATCTGGGTGGCCGATGCGTTGCTGCAGGCGATGACTGGCACCAGTCCGCTGTTCGCCGCGCTCGACAATGCGAAGCAGGCGATGAGCGGTCATCGAATGTGCCCGGCGCAGGCGACGCAGGCGCTGGACCGGCTGAGCGGCTTCCTCGGGCCCTGCAACCTCAAGCTGGGGCAGGTGGTCGCGACCATGTCCCCCTTCGCCCTGCATGCGGCATCGCGGCGTTTCGGGAGCGCTGGCTGGCTGACGGCAGCGGCCGCGGTCGGCATCGTGATCGTGCTCGCCGGGTCGCGCGCCTCGTGGATCACCTACGGGCTGGTGCTGGTGTTCTCGGGCTGGCGGCTGCTGGGCTGGAAACGCATGGCGGGTGTGTTCGCGTTCGGCGCGCTGGCGCTGGTGGTGCTCACGTTCACCGTGCCGCAGGTGCGCGAGCGCATCGAGCGCACGACGCGTGTATTGACCACTGACCAGGGTGATGTCGACAGCGCGCTGTCGGGACGCGCACGCATATGGACCGCTGCGGCTTGCATGGTGCGCGAGCATCCGTTCAACGGTGTTGGCGCGCGGCGCTTCCGCGAGAATTTCGATGCCTGCGATCCGTCTCCGGGGGTGCGTGCGGCCTGGGGCGATGGCCCGGCGCTGCATGCACACCAGCTGGTACTTGAGGTGCTCAGCGAGACCGGTGGCGTGGGACTTCTGCTGTGGCTGGCCGGTGCGGCCCTTGCATGGCGTGCCTGGCGCTTCGCCAGCCCGCGTGCCCGGCTGCAGGCTCGCCCGGCGATGCTCGCACTCGTTGTCACCGTGTTTCCGTTCAATACGCATCTCGCCTTCTATTCGACGTTCTGGGGCGGCCTGCTGCTGATGCTCTGCGCGCTCTATGCGGGAAGCCTGCTCGCGCATGACCGCTCGGATGTCCCACCGCCGGGTATGGCGCATGGATGAGGTCGCCTCACCGGTATCACCCGGCGCGCGTCCGCGGGGTGCGTCCCATTGGCCCATGGCCTGCGCCATCGCGATGCTCACCACGGCGGCCCGGCTGCCATGGCCGTTGCAGCGCGCGCTGGGGCGTGCGCTTGGAGCGCTGGCCTTCCTGTTTGCGCCCGCCCGCCGGCATGCAGCGCGCATCAACCTGCGACTGTGTTTTCCGGAGCTCGATGAAGCCGCCCGCGAGCACCTGCTGCGCGCCAGCTTCCGTGACTTCGGCATCGGCCTGTTCGAGTTCGCCCGTGCGTGGTGGGGGAGCGTGGAGCCGATGCGCCGCGACGTGCGCATCGAAGGCCTGGAACACCTGCGGGCACTGCAGGCGCAGAAGCGTGGCGTGCTGATGATCTCCGGTCACTTCATGACACTCGAGCTGTGCGGGCGCCTGCTGTGCGATCACGTACCGCTGGCCGGCATGTACCGGCGCTACCGCAACCCGCTCATGGAATGGTGGGTGAAGGCAGGGCGCCTGCGGTACGCGGCCGCGATGTTCGGCAACGACGATATCCGCGCCGCGATACGTCACCTGAAGCAGGGGGGGTTCCTGTGGTATGCGCCGGACCAGGACATGCGTGGCAAGGACACGGTGTTCGCGCCGTTCTTCGGTGTTCCCGCCGCCACCATCACCGCGACGCACCAGTTCGCGCGCCTGAGCGGATGTGCGGTCGTGCCGTTCTTTCACCGCCGCGAGGGCGGCGGTTATGTGCTGCGCATCGCGCCGCCGCTGGAGGGCTTTCCGTCGACGGATGCCACGGCGGACACCGCGCGCATCAATGTTGCGATCGAAGCGATGGTGCGCGAAGCGCCGACCCAGTACCTGTGGATCCATCGTCGCTTCAAACGTCGACCCGACGGTGGGGCGGCGCCCTACTGATGGCGCGTATGCCGCTGCCCCCCCGCGATGCCGCCGAGACGCTGCTGCGCGCGCTCTATTCGGCGGTGCTGTATGTGCTGACGCCGTTCACCGTCTATCACCTGATCTGGCGCGGTTTCCGGCAGGCCGCGTACTTCGAGCGCTGGAGCGAGCGCTACGCGAACTACGGCGTGCCACGGAGCGGCCGCGTGCTGTGGCTGCATGCGGTGTCGGTGGGCGAGGTGAATGCGGCCATTCCCCTGGTTGAAGCCCTGTTGCTCGATCGGCCCGACCTGAGGCTGCTCGTCACCACGATCACGCCGACGGGTTCGGCACGCGTACGCGCACTCTGGGGTGCGCGAGTCGAACACGTCTATCTGCCCTATGACCTTCCCGGCGCCGTCGATCGCTTCCTTGTGCACTTCCAGCCCCACGCCGCGCTGATCATGGAGACCGAGTTGTGGCCGAACCTGCTGTTCGGCTGCCGCGATCGCGGAGTGCCGCTGTACGTGCTCAACGCGCGCCTGTCCGCGCGATCATCGCGTGGCTATCGGCTGCTCGCTCCCCTGGTCCGGCGTGCCGTCGCCACCATTGCGCGGGTGGGCGCGCAGTCGACGGCGGATGCGCGGCGCTTCGTCTCGCTCGGGGTGCCGGCCGCGCGTGTCGTGGAGACAGGCAACCTGAAATTCGACATGGCCTTGCCCGAGGCGATGGACGCATCCGCACGGGAGTGCTGGCGCCGCCGCGGCGAGCGCGCCGCCTGGATCGCCGCGAGCACGCATGCCGACGAGGAGGGCGCGGTACTGGCGATCCATGCCCATCTGCGGCAGCGCTGGCCGGAGCTGTTGCTGTTCTGGGCGCCCCGGCATCCGGAGCGGTTCCGGGCAGCTGTCGAGCAGGCCGGAGCGGCGGGGTTCACGGTGTCGCGGCGCTCCGTGGACGATTGGCCCGGCCCTGCAGACGACGTCTTCGTGATCGATACGCTGGGCGACCTGCCGGGGTTCTATGCCTGCGCGGATGTCGCCTTCGTTGGCGGCAGCCTGCAGCCCATCGGCGGCCACAACCTGCTCGAACCGGCGGCGGCGCGCACGGCGATCGTTACCGGCCCCCATCTGCACAACTTTGCCGATATCTCGCACCGGCTGCTCGCGGCAAAAGCACTGCTTATCGGTGCCAATGCACAGGCTGTGGGGGCGGCGATCGAACAGCTACTCGACGACGACGTGCGCCGGCATGCGATGACCGAGGCCGCGTTCGACCTGGTGGCTTCGGGGCGTGGCGCACTGGAGCGCACACTTGCCCTCGTCGCCGGCGACCTTCCCCCCGGGGCCACGATGCCATCGCGCTAGCGGTACGCAGCGGACGGAATCGCCGCGCCCGCCATCGCAGCGGCGGCCCCCCGGGCTAGACCGTGATCAGGGCGCCGGTGCGTTCACGGTCAGCAGTCGATTCACGTCCTGCACGTCGTCGACATCCAGCGTTCCCGCCGCCTGTTCCAGCAGCAGCCGGCTCTGCAGGAAGTTGTAGCGTGACTGCGCATAGGCCTGCTGCGCATTGAACAGGCTCTGCTGGTTGTTCAGCACGTCGAGCACGGTGCGCGTGCCGACCTCCAGCCCGACCTGTGAAGCGTCGTAGGCGCTGCGGGCGGATACCAGCGCAAGGCGCCGGGCTTCGACCTCGCTGATGCCGGCCACCAGGCCCTGGTAGGCATTGCGCGTATTGCGCACAAGAGCGCGACGCTGCTGTTCCAGTTCGTCCGCCGTGACATCGCGCTGGGCGAGCGCGGCGCGCACGCCGGATTGCACGGCGCCACCGGCATAGATAGGAACGCGCAGGGTGATGCCCAGGCTGCGTGAGCGTGACTGGTTCTCGAAAGCGGTCATCGCCGACGTCAGGTTGTTCGTCGATGTTCCATTTGTGCGCCGGTCACCGAACGTGCCACCGGCTGACAGCGCGGGCCATTGGCCGACGC
>SCUY01000113.1 GCA_004322525.1 Lysobacter sp.
GCGATAGACCAGCGGCCCGCCCTTGGCCGGATAGGCAAGGCCCTCGGTACGCTGTTGCGCAGGCGCACGCGCCGCTGCAAGCAACAGAACCGATAACGTCAGGATGGAAGCGGGTCGGCGGGTCGGCTGCATGGACGTTCTGCACTGGGCTGCCCTGCTTACGTTCACGTCGCAGGCGCGGATGCAGCGATACATCTCGGTGAACGGCCGGACGCATCCGCCGGCGAGCACGCGCCGTAATCCCGGGACATCCACCGTGACGGAGGCCCGATGCGGCTGCGTTCCCTGCTGGCGGCGTCCGCGCTCGCCGTATTTTCCCTTCTCGTGGCCGGCTGCGAGCGCGCCCTTTTCGGTTTCGCGAACCGTGGCCTGCCACCGCCGGAGACGAGCCTGCGCTTCGATGCCGCGACCGGCCTGTCCCTCGACGTATACCGCGCGCAGGGCGTCGAGGGCGACGCCCCCGTCGTGGTGTTCTTCTACGGCGGCGCCTGGCAGCGGGGAACGCGTGAGCAGTACCGGTTCGTAGGGCGGCGGCTGGCGCAGAACGGCGTGCTGACGATCGTCGCGGACTACCGTACCTGGCCGCGCGCAGGCTTCCCGGCATTTGTCGAGGACGGCGCAAAGGCCATCGCATGGACGCATGCACACGCGCGCGAATACGGCGGCGACCCGGGGCGCCTGTTCGTTGCGGGGCATTCGGCCGGCGCGCAGATCGCGGCGCTGATCGGGGCGGACGCGCGTTTCCTGCGCCCCCATGGCATGAAACCGCGTGACCTGGCCGGCGTGATCGGCCTCTCCGGGCCCTACGACTTCGTCATCAACGGACAGTACGTGCCGATCTTCGGTAAACCCGCGCAATGGCCGCAGGCACAGGCGGTCAATGCGGTCGACGGTGATGAGCCGCCCTTCCTGCTGTTGCACGGTACGGATGACCGCGTGGTAGAGCCCCGCGACAGCGACCAGATGGCCGCGCGGCTGCGTGCGGTCGGAGTCGCCGCGACGTTGCTGCCGCTGCCCGGCGCGGGCCACAGTGCACCGCTGCTGGGCCTGTACGACCCGCCGCGCAGCCCGGAGGTGCTGCCTGCAATTCTCCGCTTCGTCCGCGCGAGCCGCTGAGCCGCTGAGCCGCTGAGCCGCTGAGGCAACAGACAGCATGACCACCGGGATTCACGCACGTCCCGCATTCTGCCGTTTATGTTCGCCGGGCCTCGAGGAAACCGCCCATGCCCGCCTCCAGCCAGCCGCCGTCCTTCGTCCGGCGCAACGGACTGTCCCTGGCCTTCCTGGGGCTCATGCTCGTGTCACTCGTCGGCCACGCGCTTACCGGCTGGCATGTCGAAAACAACGACCGTCAGGCGCATGGCGAGTCGGCCCGTGGGCTGGGCGAATACCTGGTCGACGACCATTTCCTCTCGTCGCTGTTCGAGAACTGGGAAAGCGAATTCCTGCAGATGGGGCTCTTCGTGCTCCTCACCGCCAAGTTGCGGCAGAAAGGGGCCTCGGAGTCACGCCCGTTTGACGAGGCGGAAGGGGAATCGGCCTCGTCCCCGACGCCTCGTGCTGAACAGCCTTGGCCGGTTCGCCGTGGCGGCGTGTGGCTGCGGATCTACGAACACTCCCTGTCGGGCGCACTTTTCCTGTTGTTTGCCTTGTCGTTTGCCGGCCATTTCGTGAACAGCTGGGAATTGCACAACAGCGAGC
>SCUY01000114.1 GCA_004322525.1 Lysobacter sp.
GCTCTTCCGATCTCCCAGAACCAGCATGCCAGCCGTGGTCGCCGCACCCCCGATGCATCGAGCTGCGCCACGATCGCATCCATGACATCGGGATTCGCTACAACAAGATCGACACCATTCTCGAAGGGGGATGCATCCAGCGGACCGCCCTCGTGCGCGAAATGCTCGTGCACAACCCGGGCGTCGATGTCGATGCGGCGCACGGACGCCCCGGCCGCCTCTAGAGCGGTCGAATAAAGACGCGCCGCTTCACCCAATCCGAACCGACGACTGAAGAAGCCGAACACGTTAATCCCACATTGCCCCTCATCGGGACGTCGCGCCGCTGATCGCAGCTCGCGGGTGCAAGCTGCGTCAAGCGCCGGGAACCCAAGTTGGGAAATGATACGGTTAGTCGAAAGTTCGATCAGACGCAGACCAGCGCGCGCTAGAATCCTCGACCGACAGGCAGAAAGGCGGAGCGCGGCAGCTAGCGCCGCATGATCGATCTGAATCAGTCTAAGAACCATCTTCGGCACGACTCGCCGGTTAGCCCAATGCGTCGGCAAGGTCAGCCGTCAGATCGCCGAGATCCTCCACCCCCACGCTCAACCGCACCAGATTGTCGAACAATCCCAATTGCGCCCTACGCTCCGCCGGCACCGACGCATGCGTCATGATCGCCGGGTGGTTCACCAAGCTCTCCACGCCGCCGAGTGATTCGGCCAACGCAAAGAGCTTCGTGCGCTCGCAGAAGCGCTTCGCGCCATCGAGCCCACCCCTCACGAAGATCGTGACCATCCCGCCGAGCCCGTCCATCTGACGCTTTGCAAGCTCATGCTGCGGATGCGACGATAAACCCGGATATATCACTCGCTCGATCGCCGGATGCGTTTGCAGCCATTCAGCCAACGCCATCGCGTTCTCGCAATGCGCCTTCATGCGCAGATGCAGCGTCTTGAGCCCGCGCAGTGCGAGGAAACTATCGAACGGGCCCTGTATGCCTCCAACGGCGTTCTGCAGGAACGTCATCTTCTGGGCAAGCTCGGCGTCGTCGCCGACGATCGCGAGCCCGCCAACCATGTCCGAGTGGCCATTGATGTACTTGGTCGCCGAGTGCATCACGATGTGTGCGCCCAGTTCGAGCGGGCGCTGCAGGATTGGTGAGCTGAAGGTGTTGTCGACAACGACGATCAGCCCGCGCCTGCGCGCGATCGCCGAGATCTGTTCGATGTCGACTAGTTTGAGCAGCGGATTGGTCGGCGTCTCGATCCAGACCATCTTCGTTTCAGGACGGATCGCCGCCTCGAACGCTGCGGGATCGGTCAGGTCGACCCAGCTGAAGTCCAGGCCGGCGCTGCGGCGGCGCACGCGCTCGAACAACCGGTAGGTGCCGCCGTAGACGTCGTCCATCGCGACGACGTGGCTGCCGTTGTCCAGCAACTCGAGGATCGTCGACGTCGCGGCAAGCCCCGACGCGAACGCGAAGCCCCGTGTGCCGCGTTCCAGCGCCGCCACGCAACGCTCGTAGGCGAACCGCGTCGGGTTGTGACTGCGGGAGTATTCGAAGCCATGGTGGACGCCGGGGCTGCTCTGCACGTACGTGGAGGTTGCGTAGATCGGCACCATCACCGCGCCCGTGCTTGGATCCGGTGACTGGCCCGCATGGATGGCGAGCGTGCCCAAGCCCGGGGAGTGCTTGTCGTCGGCGTTGTGCATGCGTCCACAGATCCTGTCGTCGACCGGCGATTCTAGCATCGGCTGCTTTGGCGACCACAGTCCACCGCCTATTCACGGCGCGCTCACGCGAGGAAGGCCGCCAGCGCGTGCCGCGTTCGATCAGGCTCACCTCGTGCAACAGGGAGCAGAAGAACACCAACCCCCGGTCCGAGCGCGCAAGCGTGGACCCAGAACTCCGGAAAACAGAGGAGCCGCCTTCTTGTAGGCTGTGCCGTCCGGTGGCAGCGTCAGGCGCTACGCCGACCGCCAGTCACATCGGCCGGCACCGAACGCCTTGTGAAGCTTCACGCGCGAACCGTCGCCCAGCCGCAACTCACGGTCCGCAGCCGATCGCCGGGCACTGCAACCGACGACAAGTCGAACGCGCTCACTGCACCCGACGCCGTAAATAGTTCAGCAGGTCGATGCGCGTGATCAGCCCGAGGAACTTCGCGCCGTCCATCATGATCGCGACGTGGCCACGGTCGAACACCGGCAGCAATGTCTCGATCGGCAAACGCACGTCGACCTTGTCGAGCTTGCTCACCATCGCGGTCGACACCGGGTCGCGGAAACGCTGCTCGTCGCCATAGACATGCAGCAGCACGTCGGATTCGTCGACGATGCCGACCAGTTCGTCGCCGTCCATCACCGGCAGCTGCGAGACGTCGTAGAGCTTCATGCGCTGGTAGGCGGTGACCAGCAGATCCTTGGGCCCGACGACGACGGTGTCGCGCTGTGAATACGGGCGCAGGATCAGGTCGCGCAGGTCGCCGGTCTGCTCACGCTGGATGAAGCCGTTGTCGAGCATCCAGTAGTCGTTGTACATCTTCGACAGGTACTTGTTGCCGGTGTCGCAGACGAACACCAATACCTTCTTCGGCGTGGTCTGTTCGCGGCACCAGCGCAGCGCGGCGGCCAGCAGCGTGCCGGTCGACGAGCCGCCGAGGATGCCTTCCTTCTCCAGCAGTTCGCGCGCGGTGAGGAAGCTCTCCTTGTCGGAGATGGCGTAGGCCTTCCTGACGCGCGAGAAGTCGGAAATGCCCGGCAGGAAATCCTCGCCGATGCCTTCGACCATCCAGCTGCCCGACTTCTCCGACAGCGTGCCACGGTTGATGTATTCCTCGAGGATCGAACCGACCGGATCCGCCAGCACCAGTTCGGTATGCGGCGATTTTTCCGCGAAGCAGCGCGACAGTCCCGTCATCGTTCCGGAGCTGCCGCAGCCGAACACGATCGCGTCGAGCCCACCCACTTCCGCCATCTGCGCGAGGATTTCCGGACCAGTGCCGAACTCGTGCGCGGCCGGGTTGTCCGGATTGCCGAACTGGTTGATGAAGTACGCACCCGGCGTTTCGCTCGCGATGCGCGCGGCCATGTCCTGGTAGTAATCCGGATGGCCCTTGGCGACATCCGAACGCGTGAGCACCACCTGCGCGCCCATCGCCTTGAGGTTGAAGATCTTCTCGCGGCTCATCTTGTCGGGCACGACGAGCAGCAGCTTGTAGCCCTTCTGCTGTGCGACGAGTGCAAGGCCGATGCCGGTGTTACCGGCGGTGCCTTCGACGAGCGTATCGCCGGGCCTGATGTCGCCGCGTTTCTCGGCGGCCTCGATCATCGCCAGACCGATGCGGTCCTTGATCGATCCACCCGGGTTCTGGCTCTCGAGCTTGAGGTAGAGCTCGCAGACACCCGTATCGAGGCGCTGTGCCTTGACGATCGGCGTCGCGCCGATCAGCTCGAGGACGGAAGAATGGACGGGCATGGCGGATCCGTGCGTGCCGAAAACGGCGATCGCGTCATTCTAGCCGGGGGCTCGCCGCGGCCCGCCCGGTCGCCGCCGCCGCGGAGCACGGCAGCGGCGAATGCCGAGCGCTTCAGTGAGGCAGGGAATCGGCCATCCGGACCAGACGGTCCTTGGCGGCGAGCTTTTCGCGCTTCATGCGGGAGAGCGTGAGGTCGTCAACCGGCGTGACGCCGAGCTCGGCGTTCATGACGCGGCGGTCGAGATCCTTGTGCTGCTGGTAGAGCTGCTTGAACTCGGGATGGCCCTTGATCAGCGATTCGAGTTCGTTCGTCGAGCGTTCTTCGAACATGCAAACCTCCTCGGCTTTACAGCACCGGCGGCAAGACCGCCGGAGACGGTGATGGCCGGACCACGCTGCCGCGCGGTGCCTCGACAGGGGCCGGTCGACGGAAAAAAGAATCCGTCGTCCCGACCGTACTCCCCGCCCCGGTGTCCGGCAAGAGGCGCCGACGGCCGGTCCTCTACTCTCTGAAATTTCCGGAAAATCTGCGTTAAGTATTTGATTGAAATGTTATTTTATCTGAACAATCACTTCGACCCGCCGGTTCTTCGCGCGGCCGCCCGCATTGCCGTTGTCGGCGACCGGCTGACTCGCCCCGCGGCCCGACGCCTGCACTTTCACCGCCGGCACGCCCGCGCCGACAAGCGCCTGACGGACCGCCTCGGCACGGCGCTGCGAGAGTCCCTGGTTCACCGCCGGGTCGCCCTGGCTGTCGGTATGCCCCTCGACGCGAACCGACTCGGCGCCCGCGACATCGATATAGCTGCCCAGGGCGCGCAGGCGCGCCGCGGCGGCCGGGGACAGGGTCGACTGGCCGGAAGCGAAAGCTTCACCTGCGAGGATAAATACCTCGCCGCGCGCATCACGCTTGAGCGGCGGAAGTTTCGCGCCGGCGACCAGTTCGGCCTCCTGCCGTGCCAGGGCGAGCTCCTTGTCGCGTGCGGCACCGGCTCGCGCGGCCTGTACCGTCGTCGCGCCCTCAAGTGCCTGCTCGACCTGCTGTCGCGCCTGCTCCTCCGCCAGCGCCTGCTGGCGCAGGCGTTCGGCCTCTTCGGCACGCATCTGGGCTTCCATGCGCAGTTGCTCCGCCTCGGCCCGCGCCGCGGCGGCTTCACGGCGGGTCGCCTCGAGTTGCAGTTCGCGGAATTCGCGCTCCAGGCGCTCGTTATCCCGCTCGACCGCCTGTGCATACGCCGCGATTTCCGCGGAACGCACGCGACGCTCCGCCAGCGCCTCGGCATCGGGGCGCTGACGGTTCCGTGCGGTGGACACGGCATCGACCGCCTGTTGCGCCTGCAGGCGCTCCAAGGCCGCGAAGCCCGACAGCCGCGGGTCGGCGGCAAGCGCCTGCAGGCGGGCGGCATGATTGCCAGTGGCGTCGAGCGGGGCCGCAGGGAGCGCGAAGGCGGCGGTGTCCGCATCCAGCTGCAATCGCTGCTGCAGCGCGGTGACCTCGGCAAGACGCTGCGCATGCGCCGTCGATGCCGACGCCGCGCGGCTGCGCGCGTAGGCGAGGTTGGCATCCGCCGCGGCGAGCAGCGCTAATTTGCGGGCGTCTTCCTCGCGGCCGGCCGACATCGCAGCCTGGGCCTGCGACAGGCCCACCTGTGCGGCGCCCAGCTCGGCGGCGGCGTACTGCTCGGCGTCGGCGGTCGCGGCTCGCGCCACCGCCTGCTGCGCGGCGGCCAGCTCACCGGTGGGGGGCGGCAGGCTCGCGCAGGCGGCGAGTGCGGAAACGAGAACGGCAGCGGACAGCGTCCGGTGCAAGTATGCGAAGCTTGGGGTCATGAGGTCCATGCCGTGGCGTGGGGACGCGCGGTCATTGTGGCCATGCCGGCTGACCCGGCGCAAACCGGCGCAAAAATCCGAGGACACTGCATGGATATCGGCTATTTCCTGAAGCTGATGACCGAGAAGAACGCGTCGGACATGTTCCTGACGACGGGCGCTCCGGTCTACATCAAGGTGGAGGGAAAGCTCCAGCCGCTGGGCAATACCGGCCTGCCCTCGGGCATGGTCAAGAAGATCGCCTACTCGCTCATGGACGAGGGCCAGGTGCCCGAATTCGAGAAGTCCCTCGAACTCAACATGGCGTATGCCGTTCCCGATACCGGGCGATTCCGCATCAATGTATTCAAGCAGCGCGGTGAAGTCGGCATGGTGATCCGCGCGATCCGCAGCGTGATCCCGACGATCGAGGAGCTGCAGCTGCCGCAGGTGCTCAAGGAGATCATCACCTCGCCGCGCGGCCTGGTGCTGATCGTCGGTAGTACCGGCTCGGGCAAGTCGACCACGCTGGCGTCGATGATCGACTACCGCAACAACCACCTGTCCGGCCATATCCTCACCATCGAGGACCCGATCGAGTTCCTGCATCGACACAAGCTGTCGATCGTCAACCAGCGCGAGGTCGGCCTCGATACGCACAGTTTCCACAACGCGCTCAAGAACGCGATGCGCGAAGCGCCCGACGTGATCCTGATCGGCGAGATCCTCGATGCGACAACGATGGAGGCGGCGATCTCGTTCGCCGAAACGGGCCACCTGTGCCTGGCGACACTGCACTCGAACAATGCCGACCAGACGCTCGAGCGCATCCTCAACTTCTTCCCGGAAGGTGCTCACAAGAACGTGCTGATGAACCTCGCACTGAACCTGCGCGCGGTGGTGAGCCAGCGCCTTGTAGTGGGTGTCGACGGCCGCCGCATGCCGGCCACCGAGGTGCTGATCAACACGCCGCACGTGCGCGACCTGATGCGCCGCGGCCAGGTGCACGAGATCAAGCAGGCGATGGAGGAATCGCTGGAGGAAGGCATGGAGACTTTCGACCAGTGCCTGTTCCGGCTGCAGAAGGAAGGGCGGATCGACATGGAGAACGCGCTGCGCGCCGCCGATTCGCGCGATGGCCTGGCGCTCAAGTTCCGGCTTTCAGAGGGTGCGAGCGCCGAGCATGATCCCTACGCCGAGGTCTACGACCCGGGCCTCTAGGCTGTGGTGCGGATCACTGCCGCACCGTGCCCCGACCGGCGACATCAGGCCCGCGGTGGGCAGTCCGGCTGGCGTTCGGGGCGCGCCTCGTCGAATGCAGGCAGGGCGAGGCAATTGTGCTCGATACGTGCAAGCGTCGGGAAGCGCGCCATGTCCACGTTGAACCGCCGCGCGTTGTAGACCTGCGGGATCAGGCAGCAGTCGGCGATCGTCGGAAGGTCCCCTTCGCAGAACATGCCCGTGGCCGGGTGGTCGTCCAGCGTGGCTTCGAGCGCGGTGAAACCCTGGTTGATCCAGTGGCGCACCCATTCGTCGCGCTCGGGCTGTGGCGCATTCCATTCGTGCTCGAGGTATTGCAGCACGCGCAGGTTGTTGAGGGGATGCACGTCGCAGGCGATCAACTGCGCGACGGCGCGCACGCGCGCGCGGTCACGGCTGAGCGCGGGCAGCAATGCAGGCTCCGGCCACGTCTCGTCGAGGTATTCCAGAATGGCGAGTGACTGTCGGTAGAAGCGGTTGCCATGCTGCAGCACCGGAACCAGCCGCTGCGGATTGGCCTCGGCGAATTCGGGAAGATGCTGCTCGCCCCCGTCGCGGGTGAGGTGCACCGGCACGGTCTCGTACTTCAGGCCCTTGAGGTTGAGCCCGATGCGCACGCGGTAGGCGGCGCTCGACCGCCAGTACGAATACAGGCGTAGGGGATCGGTCACGGCTCTGCTCGTCGGGTCTGGCCCTTCACCTTAGCGACGCCCGGCGTGGCATGCCATGCCGTCCGCCGGCCCATTGCGCCGGTCAGCGGCTGTGGGGCTCGATGCGCTGCTCGATCGCACCGAAAATGCTGCGTCCGTCGCGGTCAAGCATCTCGATCCGGACGGTGTCGCCGAACTTCATGAAGGGCGTGACGGGCTTGCCCTGCTCCAGCGTCTCGACCGTGCGACGCTCGGCAAAACATGAAGCGCCGAGCGAGGTGTCCTCGTTCGCGACAGTGCCCGAGCCGATAATCGTGCCCGCGCCAAGCGGCCGCGTCTTCGCGGCATGTGCAGTCAGCTGCGAGAAGTCGAACTGCATGTCGACGCCCGCTTCCGGCGCACCGAACCAGGCCCCGTTGATGTGCGTGAGCAGCGGCAGGTGCAGCTTGTTGTCCCGCCAGGCATCGCCGAGCTCGTCCGGTGTCACGAACACCGGGCTCAAGGCCGAGCGCGGCTTGGATTGGAGAAAACCGAAGCCCTTGGCCAGTTCGTTCGGGATGAGGTTGCGCAGCGAGACGTCATTGACCAGTCCGACCAGCTGGATGTGCGCGGCAGCCTCGGCCGGCGTCACGGCCATCGGCACATCATCGGTCACCACGACGATCTCGGCTTCCAGGTCGATGCCGTAGTCTTCGCTCGGCACGCGTACCGCTTCGCGTGGCCCATAGAAACCGGCGCTGGTGGCCTGGTACATCAGCGGATCGGTGTAGAAGCTCTCCGGCACTTCCACGCCACGCGCGCGACGGACGCGCGCGACATGAGGCAGGTAGGCGCTGCCGTCGACGAATTCGTATGCGCGCGGCAGCGGGGCCGCAAGTTGCGCGGGGTCGATATCGAACGCCTCGGCCACGTTGCCTGCATTCAATGCTTCGG
>SCUY01000115.1 GCA_004322525.1 Lysobacter sp.
GCTTGAGCACGGCAATGATCTGGCTGTCGGTGAAGCGGGACTTCTTCATGGAACCTCCTCGGGTCAGACTACGAGAAAATTCCACTTCTGGCGTCAGCTAACTGGCGGGGGGATTACCCAAGGACTTCATCCTGACCAACGAACGTGGGTCGACCCATGTGCCTGTGCCGTCGCCCGCAGCGGGTTACGTCGGAAAGGTCGACCCGCGGCATGGCCTCGTGTGCATCTTCGATCGCAAGGGTGGCGAACTCATTGCACAGGTCCGCCACATGGAGCTTCGCGGCTCGGGACTGGAGGAGGGCCAGACCGTCGCCTATGGGCAGCCACTCGGATTTCAGGCGGGTTATGGAGGCGGCAAGCCAAATGCATACGGCGTGCACACGCACGTCGATTTCAACACAGCGCGTCTCGATGATTTCAGGCGTTATTTCGCCGATATCGACCGGGGTGCAATCACAATCGGAAATACACCAGCCAATCGAACCGGTCAGCCTCACCCGCCACATGCACCGGCTTCCACCGGACACGCTCGCCCAGCAATGGACATGCAGGACGCCGTACATGCTGTGCCGGAAGTGTCTCCTGCGCAGGCAGCGCTCGCCCAGGGCCGGCGATGGAGCGGGGATAGGGTAGCAGCCGTGGTGCGTGACACCGCTGTTCCAGGGCTTCTCTACTCCGGGCCGCTTCGTTGTGGGGCGCTGGGCTGGGGCACATGGGCTCACTGGAAGTCACGCGAAGACGTGCTCAGCGGCCCCAGTACCTCGTTCCAGTTGTGCAGCTCACGAGCAATCAAGTGCTGTACGCCGTCCTGTGATTCCAGTCGCCCGCGAATCATCATCAATCGCGACTCGAGTAACGGGCGACGGAAATGCTCGGCCACCTGTCGCCAGACAACAGCGTTCACCAGGCCGTCCTCATCCTCCAGCGTTAAAAACGTTACGCCGCTCGCGGTTGATGGCCTTTGTCTCAAGGTGACCAGTCCTGCGAAGCAGATGATTCGAGTCGGCGGATTTGCCTTGAAGTCACGTGATCGCCAGCAACGACGCTTGGTCAGCACTGAGCGCAGTACACACAATGGATGCCGACCCAGCGTGAGCCCCAGCGTGTCGTAGTCCGCCCGAACTCCGTCAGCCACACTGGGAAGTGGCAGGGCTACCAGTGTTTCGTCGACGTCGTTTTGAAACAAGGGCGTCTGGGTTTCAACCCCGGCGACCAGCCAGCGCGCCTTGTGTCGATGGCCAAGCAGGCTCTTCAGAACCCCGGCGTCCGCCAAGAGCCCCCGTTCGCGCCTATCGAGTGACGCGCGAATGCAGAGGTCGGTGGCGTCCTCGAAAGGTTGCCTCTCGCGTGCGGATTCAACGCGGTGTGCGCAGGCTTTGGACAGGCCATCGACCACGCGTAGCCCCAGACGGACTGCAGGTTGATGATCGAGGTCGCGGGGATCGTGCTTGAACTCCAGAGAGCAATCCCATTGGCTGTAGAGGATGTCGACGGGCCGTACCTCGATGCCATGCCGTTTGGCGTCCTGCACGATTTGGCTCGGTGCGTAGAAGCCCATGGGCTGCGAGTTCAGCAGGGCAGCGGCAAACGCAGCCGGCTCGTGGCATTTCAGCCAGCAGCTCAGGTACGTGATAAGCGCGAAACTGGCCGCATGAGATTCGGGGAAGCCGTAGCTGCCAAAGCCCTTGATCTGCTCGAAGACGCGCTCGGCAAACTCGACCGCGTAGCCGTTCTGCCCCATGCCCTCGATGATCCGCTGGCGGTGGTGTTCCAAGCCCCCATGCCGCTTCCACGCCGCCATGGAACGGCGCAGCTGATCCGCCTCGCCGGGGCTGTACCCCGCCGCCACGATGGCCAGTTGCATGACCTGTTCCTGGAACAACGGAACGCCCAAGGTGCGCTCGAAGATGGCGCGTAGCTGCTCCGACGGGTACGTGACCGGCTCTTCACCGTTCCTGCGTCGCAGATAGGGGTGGACCATGTCGCCCTGGATCGGGCCGGGTCGGACGATCGCGACCTGGATGACCAGGTCGTAGAAGGTCCGGGGCCGCAGCCGAGGCAGCATGGCCATCTGCGCACGCGACTCGATCTGGAAAACGCCCAGCGTGTCGGCGGGCTGGATCATCGCGTACGTCTTCGGACACTCCGGGGGAATGTCCGCCACCGTGATGTCCCGTCGGCCGGTGGCCTGCAACAGCTCGATCGTCTTGCGCACGCAGGTCAGCATCCCGAGCGCGAGGCAGTCCACTTTGAGCAGCCCCATCTCGTCGAGATCATCTTTGTCCCACTGGATGATCGTCCGCCCTTCCATGGCAGCGTTCTCGACGGGGACCAGCGTTGAAAGCGGGTGCTCGGAGATGACGAAACCGCCGGGATGTTGCGACAGGTGACGCGGCATGCCCATCAGCTGCTCGGTCAACACGATCAGGCGCTGCATGACCGGCGAGGCCGGATCGAACCCACGCTCGCGCAGGTACTCCGGCACAGGGGCGTCGGCACTCCAGCGGTCCATGGTGCGGGCCAGTTCGTTGATCTGATCCGGCGGAAGACCCAGCGCCTTGGCCACGTCCCTCACCGCACTGCGCCCGCGATACTGGATCGCCACCGCCGTCAGCGCAGCGCGCTCGCGTCCGTACTTGGCGAAGATGTACTGCAGAACTTCTTCGCGGCGTTCGTGCTCGAAGTCGACGTCGATATCGGGCGGCTCGTTCCGCTCGCGCGATACGAACCGCTCGAACAGCATCTGGATCTGGCCCGGACGCAGCTCAGTGATGCCAAGCACGTAGCAGACGGCCGAGTTGGCTGCCGAACCACGGCCTTGGCAGAGGATCCCGCGCGAGCGGGCGAACTGGATGATGTCCTGGACCGTAAGGAAGTACGACTCGTAGCCCATGTCCTGGATGATCGCGAGTTCCTTGTCGACCAGGGCCCGCGTCGCTTGGAGTGCCTTACGGTTGGCCTCGTCGCCCAGATCAGGGAACCGCCATTTCATCCCCTCATTGACCAGATGACGCAGGCGTGTGGTCGGTGTCTCGCCTTCTGGAATGAGTTCGCGCGGATACCGGTAGTCGAGGCGATCGAGTCGGAACTGACAGCGCTCGGCGATTCGCAATGACTCCTCCATCAGCGCCGCCGGATACAGCGATGCCAATACCTGTCGCGTTCGCAGGTGGCGCTCGCCGTTGGGGAAGAGCGCATAGCCCGCTTCGGCCAGCGGCGTGCGCATTCGAATGGCCGTCATCGTGTCCTGCAGGGCACGGCGACTACGAGCGTGCATGTGCGCGTCGCCGCTTGCCACCGGGCGTATTCCGATTTCGCTCGCCAGAAGGAGAAGCTCTTGGAGGCGACCGGCGTCATCCGGCCCCCGATGCAGCTCTACGGCCAGCCACGTCCGCTTCGGGAAGCGGGACTGCAGCCACCGGCCCTCCTCCAGGCGTGGCGCATCTCCGGGGATCCAGAGCGCGAGCAGGCCATCCGTCGCAACGTCGAAATCCTCTGGAAGCGCGAGATAAGTACCTTTCTTTGCCCGTCGCCGCGCACGGGTTATCAGCTCGCACAGGGTGCTGTAACCCGATGCGCTCTCAACCAGAAGGACACACTTCAGTCCAGAAGCGAGCTGGAACTCGCTGCCTACGATCAGCGGAACCTCGAACTCCTTCGCCGCCTGATAGGCGCGCACGATGCCTGCGAGGCTGCATTCGTCCGTGATCGCCAGTGCCCGATAGCCTTGCTGCCGCGCACGCGCGAACAGTTCCTTGGCGGTCGACGCTCCACGCTGGAACGTAAAGCACGAGAGGCAGTGAAGCTCCGCATAGGCGGGCATCCCGTGCATCGCACTCATGCGAACCATCCATGCAGCATCAGGCGCCCGGGCAAGGGGGGTGCCGGAAGATCGCATTGGGCATCGCAGAAAGCCCAAGCGCGTTGCCCGCGACTTGTTTCCACGATGTAGTAATCGCGCCGGATCCCCTGGCCGTCCCACCAGCCGGACTCGACACGTTCGGGACCGGCAATCAACCGCACGAAGCTGTCCTGCAGGGGCTGGGGCTGCGGAAGCAGCCATCCCGGGCGTGGAAGCGACTTCGCGAACGCGGGCGGTTGGCTCTTCGAGCCAGACCGCACGATCTCCGGTCGATGGTCGGCATGCCAGCCCAGCCCATGTACTGCTTCGTCTCCCAAGCGCGCGCGCAGTCGCTCACGCAACTGGATCCAAGGGATGCCCTGCCGAGAGCGGGCCTCGAACAAATCACGCGCTGCAGGTACGAAGGGCGGGAGCAGGCGGGTGAGCAACGTCATCCCGCGCACGGGCGCAGGAACGCTCGCGTTCTCAACGCGCCCGCGTGCCAACTCAAAGAGCAGTGCGGCATCACGCTCCGGCGCTAGCAGGCCCACCTCGATGTCGGTCGGGCCTGTGCGCTCGTGTTCAAGCCGGATGGTGAATTGCTGGGCACCCCCATCGCGGCTGAGAAGAAACGTCGCCAGATCGGCCGTCAGGCGACGAAGCGGAAACAGCAGGGCGGTACTCGATTCGACGTCGTACTCGAACTCGATGCGGGCCTCGAATTGATCCGGCGGCCTGTACCACTGCAACGGCGTTACATCGTGACCACACAGCCGATCGAGATGCGCAGCCAGAGATGACGGAAACCGCCGATTGATGCCGTCGCGTGGCAGCGCCAGCACTTGCCGAAGCTTGCGCAGGCCCATTCGTTGGAACGCTTCCACCAGCTCGCCCGGCATGCCCGCACGCTCGATGGGAAGCTGCCCCAAGGCATGGCGCAGCACACCGGCGTCTATGGCAATGCCGTCGTGCACGTTCGCCAGGACACGCGCGGCATGGGGATTGGGGGCCGCTACGATTCGGTGGCGAATCCCCAAGGTGTGCAGCTCGTCCCTCAGACGTTTTTCCAGATCTGCCCAAGGGCCGAACAATCGTTGGCTGTGTGCGATCTCCAGGACGATGGCGTGGCTGAGTTCAACGCTGACCTGCGAGCTGTAGCGATACGCCCACGCCGCAAGAAACTCTCGAAGGCGTTCAACCTCGCGTGGGTCGTATTCGACCGTGCGGCAGGGCAGGCCCAGCGCATGCATCGCAGCGAGCGTCATGCCTGGACGCATGCCCAGATCGCGCGCCGATGCGTTGATCGCGAATACCGTGCGCTTCTGCACCGGGCCATGCACAAGCGCGAGCGGCGCTGCCGGATCCGGGAGTCGCCGGAGCAGGCAGTCCAGCGCAAGCTGCGGCAGGAAAATGCATGCCCAGCGCATGAGTCAGCGCCGGGCCGGAAAAAGAATGGGCGTGCTGGGTGGATAGGCGCCGCGACACTTGAGCACTCGCAGCTGACGAGGAGGGCCCGGCTCGATAGAGACCCGGACAGGCGCTGGCGATGGGTTGCGCCCTGCAGACGACGGCCGGATCGCAAAACCGTGGCACTGACCCGACTCGGCGGCGCTCTGCAGCCGCCGGAGCATCCGATCGTCATTGGTTTGCGGCCAACACACCACGGCCGAGCAGGCTCCAGCGCGCAGGCACTGCTCCGCGGTCCACAAGGCATCACGTGCGGATGCCTCGACGATCTGTACGCGATCCAGCCGCACGCCTGCGCCATGCCAAGCCGGCGCATAAGGGGAAAAGCGCGGCGCGACCAAGACGACAAGGCCATCGCTTTCGGCAGTGAGCGCGGCGAGGGCAGGCCACAGCAGTTCGAGCTCGCCTACGCCGTCGAAAGGAGCAAGCACTTCGGTCAGCGCACCAACCGGCCAGCCCCCTGAAGGCAGCACCTCGTCGAGTGTCCAGACCCCTGTGCTGACTCCCGGCTGGGCGATCGGTCGCTGCTGGTCATTGCCACGCCAAACATCCCTCGAACGCAAGAGTTCTTCGAGTTCAATGACTTGCGCACTCATAACCCAGTCTCCGAGGCAAGTGAGATCAGACTGCAAAGGTCGTTGAGGCGCGGCATCGTTAGCAATAATACTAATATCCGCGGAGTCCCGCCCACCTCCGGTCGTTGGCTGACCGTTTGATTTCCGGGTGAAGGGCCCGCGACTTGGCAACGGTAAACAGCCGTACCAGATGTGGTGCCGTGGCCTGCGATGCGTGTCCACGGCATCACTCGCTGGGGCGCGTTAGGCTGCCCGCATGTGTGGTCGCGATACCGCCAACTTCACTTGGGCGCAGATCCATGCGCTCATGCAGGGTCTCGTGGTTTCGACGCCCGCAGAGGATCCGACTCCCAACTACAACCGTGCCCCTACGCAACAAGGGTGGGGCATCGTGCGCACTGAGGACGGATATGGCGCTTTGCCCATGCGGTGGGGCCTGCTGCCGCCATGGGCCCAAGACACCCGACTGGTCTACAGCACGATCAATGCGCGTCTCGAGTCGATAGAGACCAAGCCGGCTTTCCGCAGCGCTTGGAAGCAGCGGCGCGCGCTGATTCCGTCATCGGGCTACTACGAGTGGATGCAGCTGAATCCGAAAACGAAGCAGCCCTATTTCGTGCGCCACGTGGAACAGCCGGTCATGTTCTACGCTGGGCTTTGGGAATCCAGACGTGACGATGCGGGCCAGGAGTTGCTGACCTACTCGATCATCACGCGCGATGCCGACCAGACGGTCGAGTCAATCCACGACCGGATGCCTCTTATCCTGCCGCCCGAGGTCCACGCCTCGTGGCTCGAAGCCAACCCGAGCGAGGCAATGGAAATCGCGTTGGCGGCCCCTCCCGCCCCGCTCGTCTTTCATCCCGTAAGTCGCGATGTCGGCAACGTACGTAACAACGGTCCGCAGCTGATTGACCCGATCGTGGCGTGACGCTTGCTATAGAGCCCGGTAGTGGACGCCTCGGATTGCCGGCGATCGTATGTAGATATTACGTGGCGACTGGTCGGTTTAACGGGACGATGGTGCCGCACGACACCGAGATTCGTCTCCTATAAAAGCCGGCGCTTCGTTCGATAATCTGCATGGAAGCGAGCCATGCACACGTGCGGCTTTGGCCGGACGGTCCATGCGCCACCGCGGTCCGTGCGGAGGAGGGTTGCCGACAGGGCCGGCGATGGAGCGGGGATAGGGTAGCGGAGTGCCTCGTGTGCCCTTGGGCGCTTCAGCGCACGGGCGCGATGGCCGGCGTTCGCATGTGATCGTCAGCTTGCTTGGGCGCGACGGATGCGTGCTGAAGGCGGGCAAGTTGATCGCTGGACGCATGCAGCGACTGGCTGGAGGCAATTCGTGTATCGACAGGGGCCGACACCCGTTCGGTTTCCGGTGGCGCGCCGGGCACCACCTGCACCGCACGCGCGAACCGTGGAGGCTCGCTCAGGTCGATGCGGTCCACGTGCTGCAGCCCGTCCCGGCGCATCTGCACCACCAGTGCCGCCGCGAGGTTCGCACTGTGCGGCCCGGGCGCGATGCCACGCGCGCCCTCGGCCGATTGCACGAGGCCCAGCGTGCGCTCGAACAGCGCGTAGTCGGCATGACGGGGGTCGGTGATGCGCAGCCCATGGGCCGACTGCAGCGCTTCGCGCGTGCGCGGCCCGACGCGGCCTACCCCGGGCAGCGCGTGCTCACGCTGGAAAGCCTCCACCGCCTCGCGCGTACGGCGCCCGAAGTCACCATCCTCCAGCAGCGGCAACCCCTGCGCATCGCGGACGCCGAGGCGATTGAGGGTGTGTTGCAGATCGCGTACACGAGGGCCGTTGTCGCCTTGTTGCAGGTCGCTTGGCTCAGGTCGTGGGTGTATTGACTGGATGTTGTGAGCAGGTGCGGAAACTGCCTTGCGAGTATGGGAGCCTGATGCGACAGGGGCATGCTGCTCGCGTTCGGGCCAGTGGCCCGGCCCGATGATGCCGTTGTCGATATCACGGATGTAGCGGCGAAATTGCTCCGGCTCGGCTTCGACATGCGCGTGGATGGAGCCACGTGATCCCGTATCGGACATCAAACCTAAAGGTTGACCGTACTGGACGCGCCCACCTTCGGGGATGCGGAAACTGTCGGCGTCCATATGCAGTGACTGCGCCAGCAGCCGCGCGCCCGGCATTTCATGGGGGCGATCATAGATGCGTACTGCCTGTGTTCTATCCCCAAGGTAATACACATACCCGCTAGCGGGCGACGGCACATGCACAGGCCCTTGGTTCTCACGCGACAGAATGAAGTCTTTCTTGACAAGCACGCGACCATCGGCTTCGCGACGGAATTCTTCAAACTGACCTTCGATGCGGGCGTGTTTCCGCTTGTGTGGCTCCTCGAAGTCCGTACTACGACCTGTTCTCAATCCTTTCCCATTCGCTGTCGGATGATGGATTTCGAGGTCTTCGTAGGTATGAACCTGTTCAATTCGACGAGCGACACTTTCAACGATTCGATAACGTTCCATGTCATTTTCCGTTAATGGTGTTCAGAGCAGCGAGGGATCCGGCTCACCTGTCAGTTGCCAGCAATCTCCCCTGCGGGCGAATGTCCATGAGTTGCCCTCGGACATGTTGAAGATGTACTCGACGCGGTATCCATTCGGGCCCGGCGTGACGCGAGGCTGCACGGCAATCGGTTCCGGCGAGGCCGGATCCTCGACGTGTTGGAACTGCCCGGCGTGATAGCGGAGTTTGAACTCGTGATACTCGTCACGCGGGACATGCACAACGCGGGTTCCCATTTGCGGCTCGTCGGCGTTGACCCAGTCGACGACGTCCAGAACGGGTGCGGTGTAGTAGCGCTGGATCTTGGGGTCTCCGGCGAAGGCCTGGAGAAACGCTGGAAATTGCGCCGCCGGGCACTTGGCCGGCGACGCTTGAGCGGCACGCATCATGGTTGTGGGGTGCGTTGCTTGGGCAGGCGTATTGCCGGACGGCTGCCCCGTGCACCCACCTACGATGACGGCCGACGTGAGACAGATGAGAAGTGGTTTGGGCATTACGGATCCTTGTTTTGATTGAAACAAGGACGTCGTTTGGGAGCCCATCCTTGGCGGCCAGATCCTAACAGGGTGGAGTTGCTTCGCCCAAAGCAGCATCGAGGGCGTGCTCTGTCAGAAATAGAAGCGGCAGCGTGCACTGGATTGGCTGAGGCGCACGAGCCCGGCGCTTTGCTTCCCACATTCCTTGTCTCCTTCGTTTCCTTTGGTGAATAGGCTACATGCCGTTCGAGAAGTCCTCGATATCTTCCCGACGTGCCCAGCCCTGCGGACAGGCATCGGAAACAGCGCCTTTGGATGTCACGGTGCATCGCGAAACTGTAGGCGCCCAGCCCGAAACGGCGTGATCGCCG
>SCUY01000116.1 GCA_004322525.1 Lysobacter sp.
GACAAGATCCATGCGGAAATGCAGCAACGGCCACAGCGTGCGGTTGGCGAAGCCGTTGTAGTAGTCCTCATGGTCCTGTTTCGACAGGTCCATGGTGACGAATCGGATGTTGCCGTCCTGCTGTTCGCGGATGCGGCCCGAGGCGTGGGGATCGATCTTGCCGCTCCAGCCGAACCACAGGCCACCGGCCTCGCGCAGTGCATCCAGCAGGGCGATCGCCAGCCCACCGGCCCGCGATTCTTCCGGCAACGCGACACGATTGGAGACGACGACCAGGCGGCTCATGCGCCCGGAATCGGTAATCGGCAGCGAACGGGACGGATGGTTGAGCAGAGCATTCCGAAATCAGGCGCTCCGGCCTTGCCAGGCATGCAGACGGCGGGGTGCCGCGGCGCGCTGCCCGATTCACGATGTTCGACTCCCGCGCTCACGACGCCTCCTCCCACGGCCGGCTCAGGCGCATGGCGGCATTGATCAGGCCAACGTGCGAATACGTCTGCGGGAAATTGCCCCAGAGTTCGTCACCTTCCAGCGAGAGATCCTCGGAGAGCAGGCCGAGGTGATTGCGCCGTGCCAGCACGCGCTCGAACAGCTCACGCGCCTCCGCGCGTCGGCCCACCGCCGCAAGCGCGTCGATGTACCAGAACGTGCAGATGGTGAAGCTGGTCTCGGGGACACCGAAGTCGTCGGGTGCGGTGTAGCGCAGGATGCCGTCGTCGCGGCGCAGTTCACGGCCGACGGCATCGACGGTGGCGGCGAAGCGTGGATCGTCCGCACGCACGAAGCCGAGGTCGGCGAGCAATAGCAATACGGCATCGAGGCGGCCACTGGCCGTGCCTTCGACGAACCAGCCGCGATCATGGTCGAACGCCAGTTCGCTGATGCGCCCATGCATCCGGTCGGCGCGTTCGCGCCAGTAATCCGCACGTTCGTGCAATTGCAGCTGGGCCGCGATCTTCGCCAGGCGATCGCAGGCGGCCCAGCACATCACGGCCGAATACGTATGCACCTCGAGCCGCCCGCGGAATTCCCACAGGCCCGCATCGGGCTGCTCGAACAGCGCATGGGCGCGTTCGCCGAGCCGCTCCAGCCGCTGGAAATGGGTAATGCCGCTGGGCAGGTTCAGGCGACGGTCGAAGAACATGTGCGTGGAGGCGAGCACCACGCTGCCGTAGACATCGTGCTGTGCCTGCACCCATGCAAGGTTGCCGTGGCGTACAGGGCCCATGCCGCGATAGCCGGCGAGCGTGGGAACTTCTTCTTCATGCAGTTCGCGCTCCAGCCCGATGCCATAGAGCGGCTGCAGCTGGCCGTCCTCGGGGATGAGGTTGGAGACGTAGCGCAGATACTCTTCCATCGTGCGCGTCGCGCCCAGGCGGTTGAGCGCGCGCACCACGAACGCGGCATCGCGCAGCCAGCAGTAGCGGTAATCCCAGTTGCGCGCCGTATGGGCCGCTTCGGGAATGGAGGTGGTGAGTGCGGCGACGATCGCCCCCGTCTCGTCAACCTGGCAGAGCTTGAGCGTGATGGCGCTGCGGATGACGGCGTCCTGCCATTCGAGCGGTATCGACAGCGCGCGCACCCATTCGCGCCAGTAGTCGACCGTCTTCTCGCGCGCATCGCGCGCATAGGTGCCGATCGGCTGCGTGAATGTCTCGTCGGGGCCGAGGATGAAGTGCAGTTCGCGGTCGAGCAGAAAGGGAATCTCCTCGCGCACCATCCGGATCGGCGTATTGGTGTTGAGCCGCAGGGTGAAGCCCGGTAGCACGTACCGAAGATGATTGCTGCCCCAGGTGATCTCCGGCACGCGCGCTCCATAATCGGCAAGCGGCCGCAGGCGCACGCGTATGCGTGGCTCTCCATGCAGGGGACGAATGCTGCGGATCAGCATCACCGGCCGATAGAAACGGTCGTCGCGCCTCCAGCGCGGCGCGAAGTCGAGGATCTCGACCATCGCGCCATGGCGGTCACGCAGGACTGTGCGCAGCACCGCGGTGTTGTCGATGTAGGCCTGTTCGCTGCCTGTGCAGTCGGCGAGCTCGATGTCGAAGTAGCCACCGTCGATATGCGGTGACAACAAGGCGCAGAAGGTCGGGTCGCCATCGAAGCTGGGAACGCAGCCCCAGACGATGCGCGCCTGGCGGTCGACCAGCGCGGCGATGCTGCTGTTGCCGATCAGGCCAAGATCGAGCGAGCTCATGCGGCGGGCCCCAGCCGGTGCGCCGCATCCGCCAGCCAGCGTCGCAGCGCCTCGGTGTGCTCGATGCCATGGCGTGCCTGGGTCGGGCGACGCTCACCGACGATCACTGACAGTCCGCCGAGCGAATTCATCATCGCGAAGCCATCCTCGTCGGTGAAATCATCGCCGGCATACACCGGGAGGCGGCCGCTGAAGGGTGCGCGCTGCATCAGCCGCTCGATCGCCGACCCCTTGTGTTGTCCGCCCGGACGCAGCTCGACCACGCAGTTGCCGTGCTGCAGCCGATAGCCGGGCAGGTGGCCCACGGAGGAATGCGCGATGGCCTCCAGCGCCGAGCGCGCATGCGGCGCCGTGCGCCAATGCAGGGCCAGCGCAACGCCCTTGTCCTCGACGCGCGCGCCGGGATGGTCGCGCACCACCTGCTCGGCCGCCTCGCGCACGCGGCCCAGCTCGATGGGAGCCTCGCCCGGCAGATGGAGGCTGCCGCATGCCTCGCGCACCTGCAGGCCATGCAGGCCAGCCGCGACGAGCTCCATGCCCGGAAACAGATGATCGAGTTGCTCCAGCGAACGCCCGCTCACCAGCGCCAGCGCGCCATCGAGTGCATGACGCAGTCGCGCCAGATCCTCGCGCAGCCCGGCGGGCACGATCACATGCTCGGGCCGGTCGGCGAAATCCAGCAGGCAGCCGTCGACGTCGAGAAACAGCGCCCAGTCAGGCTGGATGGGCGGCGGGTGGGGCAGGGCGAGGGGGGTGGCGGCACTCATCGGTTGCAGTCTGGTGGTGGTGATGTCAGAACAAGGTGCACGCCCCGTCACGACCGGTAACGGTGCCCCGCACGACTTGAAAGCCGGTCGCCGGGCCGCATGTTTTCCGGCATCGCGGCGGAAGGCCGCCATGATCCCGAGGAATCCCGATGCGTACGGACAGGCTCACGTCACGCTTCCAGCAGGCACTCAGCGATGCGCAATCGCTCGCTGTCGGGCGCGATCACAGCGTCATGGAACCCGCGCACCTTATGACGGCGCTGCTCGATCAGCAGGGCGGCAGTACGCGGCCGCTGCTGTCGCAGGCCGGGGTGAATGTCGCCGCCCTGCGGGAGCGGCTCGGTGAAATGCTGGAGAAGTTGCCGAAAGTTTCCGGACAGGCGGGCAATGTCAGCATCGGCAATGATCTTGCACGGCTTCTCAACGTCACCGACAAGTTCGCGCAGCAGCGCGGCGATGCGTTCATCGCGAGCGAACTGTTTGTGCTCGCGGCGCTCGACGAGGGTGGCGATGTGGGGCGTGCGCTGAAGGCCACTGGCGGTTCGAAGGAAAAACTCGAGGCCGCTATCGACACGCTGCGCGGGGGCGAGAAAGTGCAGGACGAGAATGCCGAGGACCAGCGTCAGGCACTGTCCAGATACACCATCGACCTGACCGAGCGTGCCGAGCGCGGCAAGCTTGATCCGGTGGTTGGCCGCGACGAGGAGATCCGTCGCACCGTGCAGGTGCTGCAGCGTCGCACCAAGAACAATCCAGTGCTGATCGGCGAGCCGGGCGTGGGCAAGACCGCGATCGTCGAAGGCCTCGCGCAACGCATCGTCAACGGTGAAGTGCCCGAAGGCCTGCGCGGCAAGCGCGTGCTATCGCTCGACATGGGCGCGCTGATCGCCGGCGCGAAATTCCGTGGCGAGTTCGAGGAGCGCCTGAAGGCCGTATTGGGCGAACTGTCGAAGAACGAGGGGCAGGTGATCCTGTTCATCGACGAATTGCACACGATGGTCGGCGCCGGCAAGGCGGAGGGTTCAATGGACGCCGGCAACATGCTGAAGCCGGCGCTCGCGCGTGGCGAGCTGCACTGCATCGGCGCGACCACGCTCGATGAATATCGCAAGTACGTCGAGAAGGACGCCGCGCTGGAGCGCCGCTTCCAGAAGGTGCTGGTGGGCGAGCCGAGTGTCGAGGACACCATCGCCATCCTGCGCGGGCTGAAGGAGCGCTACGCGGTGCATCACGGCGTGGAGATCACCGACCCGGCGATCGTCGCCGCGGCCACGCTCAGCCACCGTTACATCGCCGACCGACAGCTGCCGGACAAGGCGATCGACCTGATGGATGAAGCGGCGAGCCGCATCCGCATGGAGATCGATTCCAAGCCCGAGGAGCTCGACCGTCGCGAGCGTCGCCTGATCCAGCTCAAGATCCAGCGCGAGGCGTTGAAGAAGGAAAAGGATGACGCCTCGCGCCAGCGCTTGGCGGATCTCGAAGCGGACATCGACACGCTCGAGCGCGAGTTCAACGACCTCGAGGAAGTGTGGAAGGCCGAGAAGGCCAGTGTGCAGGGCGCGACGAAGATCAAGGAGCAGATCGAGGCCGCACGCATCGAGCTGGAAGCAGCGCAACGCAAGCAGGACTACGCGCGGATGTCGGAGATCCAGTACGGCCGCATGCCCGAGCTCGAGAAGCAGCTCGCCGCCGCGCAGGAGGCCGAGGTGCGCGGCTTCACACTGCTGCAGGACCGGGTGACCGAGGAGGAAATCGCGGAAGTCGTCAGCCGCTGGACCGGCATTCCCGTCAGCAAGATGCTTGAAGGCGAGCGCGACAAGCTGCTGAAGATGGAGGGCCACCTGCACGGCCGCGTGGTCGGGCAGGAGGAGGCGATCAAGGTCGTTTCCGATGCCGTGCGCCGCACGCGCGCCGGACTCTCCGACCCGAACCGGCCCTCCGGCTCGTTCCTGTTCCTCGGCCCCACCGGCGTGGGCAAGACAGAACTGTGCAAGGCGCTCGCCGAGTTCCTGTTCGATTCGCCCGACGCGATGGTGCGCATCGACATGAGCGAGTTCATGGAAAAGCACGCGGTGAGCCGCCTCGTCGGCGCGCCTCCGGGCTATGTCGGCTACGAGGAGGGCGGTTACCTGACCGAAGCGGTGCGTCGTCGCCCGTACAGCGTCATCCTTCTGGACGAGGTGGAGAAGGCGCATCCAGACGTCTTCAACATCCTGCTGCAGGTGCTCGACGATGGCCGCCTCACCGATGGCCAGGGCCGCACGGTCGACTTCCGCAACACCGTCATCGTGATGACGTCAAACCTCGGCTCGCACCAGATCCAGGAGATGTCGGGTGACGACACCCCGCAGGCTTACATGCAGATGAAGGCGGCGGTGATGGGTGTGGTGCAGGCGCACTTCCGCCCCGAGTTCATCAATCGCCTCGACGACATCGTGGTCTTTCACGCGCTCGACAAGGCGCAGATCCGCCAGATCGCGCGGATCCAGCTGCGCGGGCTGGAGAAGCGCCTGGCCGAGCGTGGCCTGAAGCTGGACCTCACCGACGAAGCATTGACGCTGCTCGCGAACGCCGGATTCGATCCTGTATACGGTGCGCGGCCGCTCAAACGGGCGATCCAGCAGCAGCTGGAGAACCCGCTGGCGCAGAAGATCCTGTCGGGAGAATTCGCGGCCGGGGATACGGTGAAAGTACAGGCCGACGGAACACACGTGGTATTCATCCGCGGCTGATCGCCTCACGGCGGCAGCGGCGATGGAACCGGGTGGCCGCACGGTTCATGCCGTCGACGAAGGCAGCGTGCGCGCGCCCCGGAATGCCGGCGTGGCCATCACCATCTCGGCCAGACTGTGCGCGAGTTCGCGCTCGGCCATCACCGCGCCGTCGGCACCGCGTTCGATCAGGTAGCGCACGCCGGCATCGCTGTGCGCACGCGCGATGATGCTGATCGACGGGTTCGCCTCGCGCAGGCGCTGCACGATCTCGCCGGCTTCGAAGGCATTGGGAATCGCGACGAGCGCGATCTGCGCCGCTTCCGGGCGCGCCTCTGCCAGCACCGCGATATTGCCGGCATGGCCACGTATCGCAGGCAGCCCGGCGGCACGCGCACGTTCGACCAGCGGCCCATCGTCGTCGATCACCACCACCGGCACGTGCTGGGCGGCCAGCAACGGGCCCAGTTCGCTGCCAACGCGCCCGTAGCCGATCAGGATCACATGCGGCTGCCCGCCGTCCGGCAGCGGCGGCGAGAGGCGCTCGACGTCGCGCGGGGTGGCGGCCGCACGACGCTTTTCGCGATGGTCCAGCCAGGCGAACAGCAGCGGATTCACGGAGATCGAGAGCAGCGCCGCGGCGAGGACGAGGTCATGGGCTTCGGTCGTGAGGATACGCAGCTGCAGGCCGAGGCCGGCGAGGATGAAAGAGAATTCGCCGATCTGTGCCAGCGAGACCGCGATCATCGCGGCCACGTGGCCGGGACGTCCGAACAGCCGCACGATCGTCAGCGCGGCAAGCGACTTGCCCAGCAGCACGACAGCGAACACCGCGAACACGCGGCCGGGCTGTTCGATCAGGATGCGTGGATCGAACAGCATGCCGACGGATACGAAGAACAGGACGGCGAATGCATCGCGCAGCGGCAGTGTTTCGTTCGCCGCCTGCGCACTGAATTCGGACTCGTTGAGGATCATGCCGGCGAAGAACGCGCCGAGTGCGAACGAGACACCGAACAGCGCCGCCGAGCCGAAGGCGACGCCGAGTGCGATCGACAGTACGCACAGGGTGAACAATTCCCGCGAGCCGGTGCCGGCAACGCGCTCGAGCACCCATGGGATCACGCGCCGTCCGACGATGAGCATGAACGCGATGAATCCGCCGACCTTGAGCAACGTCAGGCCAAGCGCCGCGGTGATCCGCAGGCTGTCCGCCTCGCCTCCGCGCAGGTAGCCGGCCAGTGCCGGCAACAGCACCAGTACCAGCACCATCGCCAGATCCTCGACGATCAGCCAGCCCGCCGCGATGCGGCCGGTCGAGCTGTCGACGAGCCGGCGCTCCTCGAGGGCGCGCATCAGCACCACGGTGCTCGCCACCGAGAGGCACAGGCCGAATACCATGCTCGGCCCGACGGCGAAGCCCAGCAGGAAATGGCCGACGAGCGCGCCAAGGCCGGTCACTGCCGCCATTTCCAGCAGAGCGCCGGGCACCACGATCGACCGCACGGACATCAGGTCTCGGATCGAGAAATGCAGGCCTACGCCGAACATCAGCAGGATCACGCCGACCTCGGCCAGCTGGGGTGCGAGGCTCTGGTCGCCGACGAATCCGGGCGTGAACGGCCCGGCCACCACCCCTGCCAGCAGATAGCCCACCAGCGGCGACAGCCGAAGCCGCTGCGCAAGCATGCCCAGCAGGAAGGCCAGTACGAAACCGGCGACGAGGATGGCGATGAGCGAGGTGGAATGCATGCCGGGCCCGTTCAGCTGCCGACAGTATCCACCCGGGCCATGCAAGGCCGCGCGACCGGGGCCCGTACAATGACGCCATGATCGGGTTTCGTGGCTTTGCGCTGCGTCGCGGCGAGCGCCTCCTTTTGTCCAACG
>SCUY01000017.1 GCA_004322525.1 Lysobacter sp.
GCTCTTCCGATCTTGAGCAAGGAGAGCTTCACCAGCCCCACATTGCCGGCGACCCCCTTCACCGCATGTGCATGCTCGCGTACCTGCGGCCAGTCACGCACCTGCGCGGACTCGACCATCAGGCGGATGCCACGCTCGGCGTCGCCCAGGCATTGCACAATGAATTCCGCTTCGAACCCGTCCCCCATGCCGAGGGAGGCCAGTTCGTCGAGTACACCGGGGTCGAACCCGATGTCACCCCGATCTACCGCGGGCGATGGCGTCGCGTGCAGGGTGCGGCCCGGCACGTGGGCCTGATCGGCGATATCGGCCAGGGTGTCGAGCAAACGGCCGGTAGATACCGGCTTGGCGAGGAACCCCCAGGCGCCGGCCTCCTGACAGGCTTCGATCGCTGCGGGCGTGACATCCGCGCTGAGGATCACCACGGGGGTCCGTAGGCTCCGGCCAGCCTCCATCATCCGCAGGTGGCGCAGCATGTCGACGCCGCTCATACCAGGCATGTGCAGGTCCGCGATGACCGCATCGAAGTGCGAACCTGCGAGGATATCGAGCACTTCCTCGGCGCCGTCGACACAGGTCGGCCGGTGCCCGGCCTTCTGCAACAGCCGCTGCAGCACCATACGGTTGGCGGCGTGGTCATCCGCGACCAGCACCTGCAGGCTGCGCACGCGCGCCCGATGGCGCAGAAACGGGTTGGTGAATGCAATGACGTTGACGCCGCCCTGGCCCGGCACATCTTCCGTGCCCATGGCTGCCGGGAGAGCCGGCGCCGGCTTGGCAACGACGGATGCCTGGAACGGCAACTGGACCCAGAAGCGCGAGCCCTGCCCTTCCGTGCTTTCGAAGCCGATCGTGCCGCCCATTGCCTCGGTGAGGCCTTTGGCGATCGTGGTGCCGAGCCCTGTACCACCATAGCGCCGCGCCAGGCCGGCATCCGCCTGCTCGAAAGCATCGAACAACCGCTGGTGCACGCCGGCGGGGATTCCGATTCCGGTATCGGTAACCGTGAATCGCAGGCATGTACGGTGCTCGTCATGCAATACCTTCGTCACGCCCAGGACGACCGCGCCCCGGACAGTGAACTTGACGGCATTGCCGACCAGATTGATCAGCACCTGACGGAGATGGTCGACATCGCCGCGCACAGTGGCGGGCACGTCATCCGCGATGCTGACGCCGTAGTCAAGTTGCTTGGCCCGTGCCTGCGGTTCAAGGATCAGACCGACACTTTGCACCAGCTCACGCACGTCGAACTCGGTCGAATGCAGCTTGAGCTTGCCGGCTTCGATCGCCGAAATGTCGAGCACGTCCTCGACCAGGCCCATGAGCGTACGCGTCGAGGCCTGGATGGTATTGAGGCATTCGCGCTGCTCGAGGTCGAGCGGTGTCGCCGACAGGAGCTCGGTCATGCCGGCCAGCCCATTGAGCGGCGTGCGGAATTCGTGGCTCATGTTGGCCAGGAAACGGCTCTTGGCCTCGTTGGCGCGGCGCGCCTCGCGTGTCGCCTGCGTGAGCGCGTGCAGGAGCCGGGTGAGGTACATGGGGATCGCGAATAGCCCGACCTGCAGGCCGATGCCGAGCGGCAGGTTCTCCTGCCAGTAGGGCGAGCGTGCCAGCACAAGGCCGAATGAAAGCGTGGCGGCCAGCATGGCGCCTACGAGATAACGGCTGCCGAAACGCAGACCATTTCCCACGGTGACCCACATGATGAGGATGTAGACCCAGGCGATGGGCTCCCCCATGCGGATCATCGCGGCCGTCATCAGGCCATAGTCGGCAGCCATGCCGAGCAGACGTCGCGCATGGCTGGTGTTCGGTGACAGCACGATCCAGCCCAGGATGACGCTGCCGATCACGAAGCCGGCGAATACCATCGCCAGGACGTCGTAATACGCCTCCGAATTGGTGTCATGCGGAGCAAGCAGCAGGTAGGCGAGCACCACGCCGAGTACGCCGATGCGTACGGCGGCCTGGCTATGCTCGCTGTCCGGGCGCGCCTGCAGCCGTGCTCTCAGGCGGCGTAGCAGCGCCATCATGTCGGCCGCCCGTTCGGCTGCGCGCCGGCGATACAGAGCGCTTCGAGCTGCCGACGGCTGCCAAGCAGGGCATGCACGCATTGCGCGTCGAAGAGGCGTCCGCGCTGCGCGTACAGATGCGCGAGGGCGGCATCGCTCTCCCAGGCATGCTTGTAGGGCTGTTCCGAAACCAGCGCATCGAATACGTCGGCGACGGCGACGATGCGCGCCTCGATCGGAATCTCGTTGCCTGCCAATCCATCGGGATAGCCGCTGCCATCGAAACGCTCGTGGTGGCGCAGTGCCACAGCAGCCGCCATTTCGAGGAAAGCATTGCCACTACCCGCCAGCAGTTCATGGCCGATCTGCGGGTGGCGGCGCATCAGCACTCGCTCGTCATCGGTCAGCGGGCCAGGCTTCTGCAGCAGGCTGTCCGGCAAGCTGATCTTCCCCAGATCATGCAAGGGCGTGGCCAGCTCGATCATCCGCACCTCGTCATCGAACATGCCGATGCCGCGTGCAATGAGGCCCGCCACTGCCGCCATGCGCTCAAGCTGCGGATGACTGCTGCCGTCACGGAACTCGACGGCGCGCGCGAGGCGGGTCAGTGTCTCGCGCTCACGCTGCTCGATCTGCTGGATGGTCGTCTGTAGACGCTGCTCCAGGGACACCGCGCGCTGTTTCACCGTCTCGGATTGCTGCCGCAGCTGCAGCAGGTTGCGACAGCGGGCACGCAGCTCGCGCGGGCGTACCGGCTTTACGAGGAAGTCGATCACGCCGGCATCAAGCGCGGCCTGCCGGATCGGCTCGTCGCCCACCACGGTCACCAGGATGATCGGGATGTCCCGATGGCGCGGCAGGCGCCGGAACCGGCGCGCGAACTCCAGCCCGTCGATACCGGGCATGCGGTAGTCAAGAAGCAGCAGGTCGGGGTCGTTGGATGTGCACCAGTCGAGCGCGGCCTGCGGCTCACCGAAATCGTGGACATCCAGCTCCGAGCCTATGTCCTCGATAATATGGCGCAGCATCGTGCGTGCGCTTGTCTGGTCATCGACAATGACAACATTCATATCGACCATCCGTTGGCAGGCGCCCTGACGGCGGGTGAACCCGAGAATAACGCGCCGAACAGCAGTGCGCCCTTCATCCGCCTACCCTCTATCGGCGGCATTCGTGCCCTACTTGAGCGCCCTCGTCAGGCCGCGTGTTCGGGGCGCATGTAGGGAAACAGCAGAACATCACGGATAGACGCCCGATCCGTGAGCAGCATCACG
>SCUY01000117.1 GCA_004322525.1 Lysobacter sp.
CTACATCCACGAAGGGATGCATATCCGGGCGAACTCGGCCTACCTGGAGATGTTCGGTTACGAATCGTTCGAAGAGGTCGAAGGCATGTCGCTGCTCGACATGATCGCCTCCCCGTATGTCGAATCGTTCAAGACGCTGCTCAAGCAGTTGTCGAAGGGCGAACCGCCGCCGCCGCGGGTCGAGGTCGAGGCGCGCACGCTCGAGGGCAGCCAGTTCCCGGCGGTGATGGAATTCACCCCCGCCATGTACGAAGGCGAGCATTGCCTGCAGCTCGTGCTGCGGCGACAGGAACTTGATCCGGGGCTTGCGCGCGAAGTCGAGGAATTGCGCCAGCGGGACCAGGTCACCAGCCTGCTCAATCGCGCCACCTTCCTGCGCGCGCTCGAGGACGCCGTCGCTGACGCGGCGCAGAACGCCAGCCATCACGGCTTCCTGCTGATCGAACCGGACTACTACGCACGGCTTCTGCAGGAGATCGGCCTCGATGCGGCGGACGACCTGATCGCCGGCTTTGCCCGCCGCCTGCGCGACAGCGTGCCGGAAGACGTGGTGCTCGCCCGTTTCGGTGAACACCAGTTCGCCGCACTGAGCCGCGGCAGCAACCACCAGGCCTCGCAGGTACTCGCCGAACGGATCCGCAGCGCATTCGCCGAGCACGTCGTCGAAGCCGGAAACCGCTCGCTCAATGCCACCGTCAGCATCGGTGGTGTGCAGATCGGCGAGAAGATCGCGAGCATCACCGCGGTGCTGGCCAAGGCGAACCAGGGGCTGCTTTCCGCCGCCGGGGTCGGTGGCAATCGCGTCGAACTGTTCGATCCGGGCGCCGCGGACCGCGCGGAAGAGGAGCGTGTCCAGGCCTGGGTCAACCGCATCCGCGATGCGCTGGACTCCGACCGCTTCACGATGGCCTACCAGCCACTGGTGAGCCTGCACGGAGAACCCGGCGAGATCTACGAGGCCTACCTGCGCATGAAAGGCGAACAGGGCGAACTGGTCGCGCCACTGGCCTTCCTGCAGATCGCCGAGGAGAACGGCCTGCTATGGGAGATCGACCGCTGGGTGGTCGGGCGGGCGCTGGAGGTCATCGGCGAGCGCATTCGCGCAGGCAAGCGCACCACGCTGCTGGTCAAGATCACCGAGAACTCGTTGCAGGACGACAGCCTGCTCAAGCACATCGAGGAGCAGATCTCCCGTCACGGTGCGGAGGGCAGCCTGCTGGTCGTGCAGCTGCCCGAATCGAAGGTGTTCACCAACCTTCGTGCAGCACAGGAGTTCCAGACCCGTGCAGCGCGTTCGGGTATCCGCGTGGGCCTCGAGCACTTCGGCGCCGGGCTGAATTCGTTCCAGCTGCTCGCGCATTTCGAGGCCGACTTCCTCAAGATCGACCGCACGTTCATGGAATCGCTCGGCACCAGCGCGGAACACCAGAAGCGCCTGCGGGAGATCACCGACAAGGCGCGTGCGCTGGGCAAGCATACGATCGCCGAACACGTGCGCGATGCGCAGAGCATGAGCGTGCTGTTCGGCGCCGGCGTGGACTATGCGCAGGGGTTCTTCCTTGCCGGAGTCAGCCAGACGATGGACTACGAATTCTCCTGACCGCGGCGCGACACATGAAAAGCCCGCCTGCCGGCGGGCTTTTTCATTGCACCATCAGCGAGCAACCCGGAGTGGGAATTCACACCGCGGGCAGGCGGCCGAGCCTCTCGATGCGCTCGGCAAGCGGCGGGTGCGTCATGAACAGGCGGCGCATGCCATGCGCCACGCCGCCACTGATACCGAATGCCTGGACCTGCTTGGGCAGCGTCGTCTCGCCATAGGTCTGCGACAACCGCGTCAGTGCGGCGATCATCCTGTCGCGACCTGCCAGCTGCGCTCCGCCCGCATCCGCCCGGAATTCGCGCTGCCGCGAGAACCACATCGCGATGATGCTGGCAAACAGGCCGAACACGAGGTCGAGCACCATCACGGTCACGAAGTAACCGACACCACCGCCATCGCGATTGCTGCCACCGAGCCAGCCGTCGATCACCCGCCCGACCACGCGCGCCAGCACGATCACGAAGGTGTTGAGAACACCCTGCACCAGCATCATCGTCACCATGTCACCGTTCGCGACATGGCTGACCTCGTGCGCCAGAACGGCCTCCGCTTCATCACGGTCCATCGCGCGCAGCAGGCCCGTGGAGACCGCGACGAGGGAATTATTGCGGCTGGGTCCGGTGGCAAACGCATTGATTTCCGGAGCGTCGTAGATCGCGACTTCCGGCATCGCGATGCCCGCCGCCTGCGACTGGCGGCGGACGGTCTCCACCAGCCATCGCTCCGATTCGTTGCGAGGCTGCTCGATCACGTGAGCGCCGGTGCTGCGCTTGGCGACCCATTTCGACATCATCAGTGAAATGAACGAGCCGCCGAAACCGAACAGCGTCGCCATGACCAGCAGGCCGCCGCTGGTGCCGGGATCGACGCCGAGCAGGCGCATGACGATGCCCAGCAGCAGCAGCACCGCAAGGTTGGTGGCAAGGAACAACGCGACACGCCTGAACATGGAAAACCCCGTGATGCATGAAGGGATGCAGGCCCCGGATGGCGGCAGCACCCGGGGTTTTCAAGAGCCGCGCCTAGGCGCTGCAGACCACCTTTCATGACCGGTACGGCCTACCGCGGCAGGTTCGCGCCCTCACCCACCGGGGCATTGCATGCCGGCTCCCTGCTCGCCGCGCTCGGCAGCTGGCTGTTGGCGCGCCGTGCCGGCGGTCGCTGGATCGTGCGTATCGACGACATCGACCCGCCACGGGAAGTCGCGGGCGCCGCCGACGCGCAGCTCGCGGCGCTCACGGCTTTCGGGCTGTGCTCCGACGAGCCGGTTCTTCGCCAGAGCACGCGCGGCACCGCCTACGCTGCTGCGATCGACGATCTGCTGCGACAGGGGCGTGCATTCCCCTGCTGGTGCAGCCGCAGCGATCTCGCCACTGTCCACGGCCTCCATCGTGCCTGCGTGCGTAGCGCCGACGCGCGCAGACCGCCGGCGATACGCCTGCGCGTCGATCCGGCCGTGGCCGCCTTCGACGATGCCATCCAGGGCCACCATGCCCAGGACGTGGCTGCCACCGTCGGAGACTTTGTCCTGCGCCGCGCCGATGGCCTGTGGGCCTACCAGCTGGCGGTGGTGGTGGATGACGCGGACCAGGGCATCACGCATGTCGTGCGCGGGGCGGACCTGCTCGACTCCACGCCACGCCAGATCCTGCTGCAGCGCGCACTCGGATTGCCCACGCCGGCGTATGCGCACCTCCCGATCCTGCTGGACGAGTCCGGTTGCAAGCTGTCGAAGTCCTCCGGGTCCACGGCCGTCGATCCGTCCGACCCCTTGCCCGCACTCCGACGTGCATGGAGGCAGCTGGGCCAGCCTGCACTCGACAACGACGCGCGCTCCCCTGCACGTTGGCTTGCATGCGCGGTCGCGACGTTCGACCCCGCCCGTATTCCCGTCCAGCCGGTCACCACACGGACGTAAGCCGGGTTGCCTAGAATCACGCGACGGGCGCATTCGCGCCGGCAAGGAGCAGAACATGCAAAGTCGCGTCGCACTGGTCACCGGCGGCACCGGTGGCATCGGCACCTCGATCATCGAACGCCTGGCGGCCATGGGCCACCGCGTGGCGACCAATTACCGCGATGAGGCCAAGGCGCAGGCCTGGCAGGCGCGCATGCGCGAGCGCGGGCTGGAGGTGCACATGACCCGCGCCGACGTGGCCGACCCCGGCCAGTGCGAGGCGATGGTCGCCCAGGTCGAGCAGGCACTCGGGCCGGTGGGGATCGTGGTGAACAACGCGGGCATCACGCGCGACACGACCTTCCACAAGATGAGCGTGGAGCAGTGGAACGAGGTGATCTCGACCAACCTGGGTTCGGTATTCAATGTCACGCGCCCGGTGATAGACGGAATGCGTTCGCGCAAGTGGGGCCGGATCATCCAGATCAGCTCGATCAACGGGCAGAAAGGCCAGTACGGCCAGGCGAACTACGCGGCGTCCAAGGCGGGCATGCATGGCTTTACCATTTCACTCGCTCAGGAAAACGCGAAGTTCGGCATCACCGTCAACACGGTCTCGCCGGGCTACATCGGCACCGACATGGTGATGGCCGTGCCGGAAGAAGTACGCAACAAGATCGTGGCGCAGATTCCTACGGGGCGCCTGGGCAGCCCGGAGGAAATCGCCTATGCCGTGTCGTTTTTCATTCCCGACGAGGCAGGCTGGATCACCGGCGCGAACCTCGCGGTGAACGGTGGCCAGTACATGGGCTGGTAAGCCAAACCGTGGCTGAAGCGGTCAGGCCCGGGTCTGGCCGTTTCCCGCACCGAGTTGCGTGCTGTTGCGCACTGCGTCATTCTCGATCCATCCCGCTTCCGGTGGCCTGCAGATGGCTTCTCCTCGCGTCATCAAGAAGTATCCGAACCGCCGGCTGTACGACACCGAGATCTCCAGCTACATCACGATCGAGGACGTGCGCCAGCTGATCATCGAAGGCGAGGAGTTCGAGGTACGCGATGCGCGCTCCGGTGACGACCTCACCCGCCAGGTGCTGCTGCAGATCATCTCCGAGCATGAGCAGGACGGCGAACCGCTGCTGTCCACGCAGCTGCTGAGCCAGATCATCCGGTTCTACGGGGATTCGATGCAGGGCTTCATGGCGAGCTACCTCGAGAAGTCGATGCAGGTATTCCTCGACCAGCAGCAACAGTTCCGTTCGCAGGTGGGTGGCCTGCTCGGGCAGACGCCGTGGACGATGATGAACCAGCTGACCGAGCGGAACCTGCAGATGTGGAAAGACTTCCAGCAGAACCTCGTCGGCACCATGGGCGTGCCGACCGGCAAGCCGCGCGAGCGCAAGGAAGGCTGACGCTCGCTCGTTCGTGAAAAAAAGCCGGGCATGCCCGGCTTTTTGTTGAGCGGAATACCTGTTCCTACTTTGGCACCGCGCCCCCGCAGTATTTCGCATAGAACGCTTCGGCCTGTGGCAACAGGGATTGCAGGTGCTGGATGCGGTTCGCGGGGTCCGGATGCGTGGAGGCGAATTCGGGTGGGCGCTGGCCGCTGCCGAGCTGTTCCATGCGCTGCCACAGAGGGATCGCTTCCCGCGGGTTGTAGCAGGCGGCGGCCGCGAGCATCAGCCCCACCTGATCGGCCTGCGATTCGTGGTTGCGCCCATACGGCAGGATGAACCCGTACTGCGCGCCCGCGCCAAGCGCCGCCATCACCGCCTGCTGCTGTCCCGGATCCATGCCGCCGAGCGCGACGCCCGCCGCCATCTGCCCCATCTGCACGAGCTTCTGCTGCGCCATGCGCTGCGAGCCATGACGCAGCAGTGCATGGGCGATCTCATGGCCCATCACCACCGCCATCGCGTCCTGGTTCTGCGCGATGGGAAGCAGCCCCGTGTACACCGCCATCTTGCCGCCGGGCAGGCAAAAGGCATTGGCCTGGTCGGACTGGATGACCGCGACGTCCCACTGGAAGTTCTGGTACGAGGCCGGCGCCTGCTGGCCATTGGCCTTGGCCAGTTCGGCACTGACATCCGGCACACGCTTGATCAGGCGCTGGGCGATCCCGCGGATCTGCTGGCTGACCTGCGCATCCGCCGGCAGCAGCGCGCCCTGCGATTGCGCGTCGCCGATGACCTGGTTGAACGCCTGTGCGCCAAGCTGCACTTCCTCGTCGGCCGATGCGCCGTAATGCGCGGCCTCGCCCGTGTAGGGATCGGTCTCCTTGCTGCCGAACCACGAGAACGCGGCATAGACCGCAAAGCCCAGCATGATGATCCAGCGGATCGAGCCGAGCCCGAATCCTCGGCGGCCACCGGCCATTCGCTGGCCACCCAAGGGGTCGATTCGCATTGCGTGCTCCTGCTCGATTGATCAGAGATCGCGCACGACCCGGAAGCCGATGCGCGCGTTGGTGGTCTCGGCATCCAGCCCGCTGCGCCAGGCAGATCGCGTCTGCGCCGGCGAGCTGGCCCACGAACCCCCGCGCAATACGCGTTGACGGCAACCCGGGTTGACCCAGGCGCGGGCATCGCGTGGCGCGCGACGGTAGCTGGCATGCCAGCAGTCCGACACCCACTCGCTCACATTGCCGGCCATGTCGTGAAGACCGAATCGATCAGACGAAAAGCGCGCCACCGGTGTCGGCCCCCAAGCGCCATCCGTATAGCCGGGAAACGCGTTCTGCCAGCGGCGGCCACTGGATGAGCGGTCACCCTCTCCGGTGAAATTCCCGGCACCCGGTGGCGGGCCATCGTCGCCCCAGGGATAACGCGAAGATGAGCCGGCCCGCAGGGCGTACTCGAACTCCGCCTCGCTCGGCAGCCGGTAGCGGTGGCCGGTCTGCGCGGCGAGCCACTCCGCATAGGCGGTCGCGTCCTTCGCACTGACATGCACGACAGGCAGGTCGTCCGCCGCTGGAAGCCCCCGATAGTCGCGCGTCCAGTCCACGTTCCCGCGCCGGACGAAATTGCCGCTGCGCTCGTCGTAGATGATCGAATAGCCCCGCCGCGACGATCGCGGACGGTAGCCCGTCGCCGTGACGAAGCGCCGGAACTCGCCCACCGTGGTCTCCGCCAGCGCCACTGCCAACCCGCGCGGGAACCGGACCACACGCACCGGACGCTCGGCTTCGCTTCCGTCGGCTTGGCCCTCCGGTGTTCCCATGCGGAAATGGCCATGCGGTACCACCGCCATCCGCGGCCCACGACCGCCGTCGACGAGCGCCTCGGTAAAGCGTTGCCCGGGTTCGAATGCGCCGTAATGCACGGCGAAATCGATCTTCCGCCTCAGTTCGGCACCCGCCGCATCCCCGGGCAGTGCGATGCGCAGCAGATGCGCGAGATGACTGCGTGCGATCTCGATTCCCCGTGGCTGCGACAGGGCGGCGATACCGGCATCGCGCAGATCACCAATGCGTCGGCCGCGCTGGAACGCGATGCTCGCGCGAGCCTGCGCGACGGCCGCATTCTCGGTGCGCACGTTCATTGCCAGGTCCAGCCAACGCGACGCCGCGGAATAGTCCTCCTGCGACGCCGCGGTTTCAGCGCGACGGATCAGCGCGCTTTCCGCTGCCGCCAGGCCTTGTAGCGCGCGCGCATCGGTGGCGCGCAGCGCCAGCGCGCGCCGGAACCAGCCGATCGACCCGCCCTGCCCGCTCTCGCCCACTTCGTTCCGCGCCAGCGCCTGTTCGCCAAGGAGCGCATAACGCTGGCCTTCCTCCACCCGATCGACCGCCTGCAGGAAACGCTGCACATCCGCCCGTTCCAGCGCGACCACCCGCAGAACGCCGGCCGCGCGGCGCACCGCGGCCAGCGCGTCCGTCTCCTCGTCGATACGGGCCAGTGCCGTGCGTGCCTGCTGCAGCAGGCCTGTCACCGCGTGGTCGATGCCCGCTTCGGCCCGCGTACGCATCGGCGGATACCGGCCGAGCGCAAGGAACAACGGCAGCGCGCCCGATGCATCGTCAACGAAGCGGCCTTGCGCCAGAGCGATATCGGCCTGCGACGCCAGCGCGGCCGCATTGGCGGCCGTGACCTCCACCTGCGGCGGCCGCCAGGTGGAGACCACCCCGTCCCCACCGATCACGACGGTCGGTGCGCGCGGGCTCGCTGGCGTCTTCGCTGCCGTCCGATCGTCCTGGCAGGCCGCGAGCGCGAGCGATGTGGCCATGATGATCCAGCCCTTCGCGCGCAAGGTGTCCTCCGGCCGTCGACGTACTGCGGGGGTGCGTGGAAAGTAGGCTATTGTCGCCCGCTCCCGCAAACCGGCACCCGCATTGGCCCACTGGATCGATCATCCCGACACCCTGCACCGCTGGCTGGAAAGGCCGGTGGCCCGCGTGGGGCTGGACACGGAATTCATCCGCGAACGCACGTACTGGCCGAAGCTGGCGCTGGTGCAGATCGCGCTGCCCACGGATGCGGGCATGGAGATCCTGCTGGTCGATCCCCTCGTTCCCGGCATGACGGATGCATTCTCACCACTCATCGCCGATCGCGATGTGCTGAAGGTGATGCACAGCCCGAGCGAGGATCTGGTCGCCTTCCGGCATGCCTGCGGCCAGGTGCCGGCCCCGCTGTTCGATACCCAGGCGGCGGCGGCGCTTGTCGGGATGGGCGCGGGCCTGGGTTACCAGAAGCTGGTCGCCGGGATTGCTGGCGTCATGCTGGAGAAGGGTGAGACACGCTCGGACTGGATGCGCCGTCCCCTCTCACCGTCGCAACTCCAGTACGCGGCCGAGGACGTCGTGCACCTGTTCGGGATGCATGACGTACTGTCACAGCGTCTCGATGCGATGGGCCGCACTGCCTGGCTCGAAGCAGACATGGCGCGCACCGTGGAACTCGCCATCGAGGAAGCACCGGAGACATGGCCTCACCTGTCGATGCGCAGCGCCCAGTTCCTTGATACCGCCGGGCAGGCGCGGCTGCTGCGGCTTCTGCGCTGGCGCGACGAACATGCGCGTCGCGTTGACCTGCCGCGCAGCTGGGTGCTGGAAAACGAACTCGCCTACGGTCTTGCGCGTAATCCGCCCGCCTCGCGCGATGCGCTCCTGCAGGTGGTGTCGGCGCATCCGAAAGGTCCTCGCAAGCTCATCGATGCGATCTGGACGGCACTCGCCAACGCACTCCCCGACGAGGCCGCCGCACCCGATGCCTCGATCGCCGAGCGTCGTGACAAAGCACGCATCCGTGCCCTGCAGGAGGCGGTGGCGCAGCGCGCAGGCGAGCTCGGCGTGGCCGAAGGCGTCCTCGCTTCGCGTCGTCACCTCGAGCCGCTGCTCGACACCGGCGAATGGCCGGCCGGCCTGGAAGGCTGGCGTCGCGAGCAATTGGAGCCGGTACTTGGGCCATTGCTGGCGCGTCCGGGGGCCTGAGCGCCGCGGCACGTTCGGGGTCGCCAAGCAGCCCAAAAGCAGACGGCGCCCGAAGGCGCCGTCTGGAATCGTGGTGGAGCGGAGGGGGATCGAACCCCTGACCTTCGCGATGCGAACGCGACGCTCTCCCAGCTGAGCTACCGCCCCACGATGGATTCGCAGTGTACCGGCGCCGCGGCGCGCCTGCCAAGCCGGCCCGGCGATGCTGGCATCGTGATTCGCGGCACAGTCCGTGGCGTGCGAAAATGCGCCGCCTCGGGGCCCCGTAGCTCAGCTGGATAGAGCGTCCCCCTCCTAAGGGGAAGGTCGCACGTTCGAATCGTGTCGGGGCCGCCACGCATCCACAGGCACACCGACGCCACGACGCGACGTCACCGGCGGCGTGTCTCCGCGGCCAAACCGGCCGCGCGCTTTCTTCCCCAGGAGTTTTTCCATGACCCACCCCGTCCTCACCGCGCTCGGACTGAACGACACTGAATCCGGCACCTATCTGGGCAGCGGCGAGTGGTCCGCCACGCGCGACGCCGGCGTGCTCGAGTCGATCAGCCCCACCGACGGTTCACTGCTCGCGCGCGTGCAGGCTTCGTCGCAGGACGACTACGAAACGCTCGTCGAGCGCGCGCAGGCCGCCTTCAAGATCTGGCGGACTACGCCTGCCCCGCGTCGTGGCGAGGCCATCCGCCTGTGCGCCGACGCGCTGCGCCAGCACAAGGACGCGCTCGGCACGCTGGTCGCGCTGGAGATGGGCAAGTCGAAGGCCGAGGGCGACGGCGAAGTGCAGGAGATGATCGACATCGGCGACTTCTCCGTCGGCCTGTCGCGCCAGCTCTATGGCCTCACGATGCATTCGGAGCGCCCGGGCCACCGCATGTACGAGCAGTGGCATCCGATCGGTATCGTCGGGATCATCTCGGCGTTCAATTTCCCGGTCGCGGTGTGGGCCTGGAACGCGTTCGTCGCGGCGGTCTGCGGCGACATCTCGATCTGGAAGCCGTCGCCGAAGACGCCGCTCTCGGCCGTCGCGTCGCTGAAGATCTGCAACGAGGCGCTGAAGGCCGGCGGCTTCCCGGACATCTTCTTCCTGTTCAACGATGCGGGCACGGAACTGGCCTCGACGTTCGTTGACGACAGGCGCATCCCGCTTATCAGCTTCACCGGCTCGACGAAGGTGGGCCGCCACGTCGGCGAGCGTTGCGCGCGCCGGATGGGCCGTTCGCTGCTCGAGCTCGGCGGCAACAACGCGATCATCGTCGACGCGACCGCGGAGCTGAAGCTCGCCATCCCGGCAATCGTATTCGGCGCCGTCGGCACCGCCGGCCAGCGCTGCACGACCACGCGCCGCCTGTTCGTGCACGAGTCCGTCTATGACGACGTGCTGGCCAAGCTCGTGACCGCGTACAAGCAGGTCGAAGGCAAGATCGGCGACCCGACCGACCCGTCGAACCTGATGGGCCCGCTCAACAGCCAGGATGGCGTGCGCGCCTACCTGGATGCGATCGAGCGCGCGAAGGCACACGGCGGCACCGTCGTGACCGGCGGCGCGGCGATCGATCGCCCGGGCAACTTCGTGCTGCCGGCGATCGTCACCGGGCTGACCAACGATGCCGAAGTCGTGCAGACCGAAACCTTCGCGCCGATCCTCTACGTCATGAAGTATTCGACGCTGGATGAAGCCATCGAACTGCAGAACGCGGTGCCGCAGGGCCTGTCATCGTCGATCTTCACCACCAACCTGAAGGCCGCCGAGCAGTTCCTGTCGGCATGGGGTTCGGATTGCGGCATCGCCAACGTCAACATCGGCACCTCGGGCGCGGAGATCGGCGGCGCTTTCGGTGGCGAAAAGGAAACCGGCGGTGGTCGCGAGTCCGGATCCGATGCCTGGAAGGCCTATATGCGCCGCCAGACGAATACGATCAACTACTCCGATTCGATGCCGCTCGCGCAAGGCATCAGGTTCGATCTCTGAGGACGCCATGAGCATGCAACCGCTGCAGCCGGCGCTCGCCACGCCGCCCACGAGCCCGATGGCGGTCGCCAGCCTCGTGCTCGGCCTGCTGGGCTGGACCGCGCTGCCGGTCGTGGGCAGCCTGGGCGCGATCGTCTGCGGGCACCTCGCACGCGGCGAGATCCGCCGCGATGGCGGGCGCGTCGGCGGCGACGGGCTCGCTGTCAGCGGGCTGGTGCTGGGCTATGCGCACCTCGCGCTGGTGATCGCAGGCCTGATGTTCGCGCTGCTGTTTTTCGGCGGCCTGGCGGCGCTGCTGGCCGCCATCGGCATGCATTCGGTGGTGACGGGCTGATGTACGGGCTGCTGCGCCCGCTGCTGTTCTCGCTCGATGCCGAGCGGGCACATGGCATCGGGCTTGGCGGCCTCGACCTGCTCGATCGCGTTGGCCTGCTCGGCCTGGTCGCGCGCCCGCCCAAGGCCTCGCCCTTCCCGGTGCAGGTCTTCGGGCTGGACTTCCCCAATCCGGTCGGCCTCGCTGCGGGCCTCGACAAGAACGGTGCGCATATCGACGCGCTGTTCGGGCTGGGCTTCGGTTTCGTCGAAGTCGGCACGGTGACGCCACGGCCGCAGGTGGGCAATCCGCAGCCCCGGATGTTCCGGGTGCCGCGCCACCGCGCGCTCATCAATCGCCTCGGCTTCAACAACCTCGGCGTGGACGCGCTGGTCGCGAATGTCGAGCAGGTGAAACGCCGCGCCGGCGTGCTCGGCATCAACATCGGCAAGAACAAGGACACGCCGAACGAGTCCGCGCAGGATGACTACCTGCACTGCCTCGAGCGCGTGTACCCGCTCGCCGACTACATCACCGTCAATATCTCTTCGCCCAACACGGCCGGGCTGCGCGAGTTGCAGGAGGAGCAGTCGCTGCGGCGCCTCATCGGCACGCTGCGCGAGGCGCAGGAGCAACTCGGCGCACAGCACGGGCGTCGGGTTCCGATGCTGGTGAAGATCGCGCCGGATCTTTCGGACGATGACATCGAAGCCGCGGCACGCGTACTCGCCGACCTGCAGGTGGATGGCGTGGTCGCCACGAACACCACGGTGTCGAGGCTTGGCATCGAGGATTCACGGCATGCGGACGAGACAGGCGGGCTGTCGGGCCAGCCGTTGATGGCGCAGTCGACGTATGTCCTGCGCCGCCTGCGTACGCGGCTGCCCGAATCGATCCCGCTGGTGGGCGTGGGCGGCATCCTGACCGGCGCCGATGCGGTCACGAAGATGGCCGCCGGCGCGAGCCTCGTGCAGTGCTACACCGGGTTCATCTATCGCGGCCCGACGCTGGTGCGCGAATGCGTGGCGGCGATCCGTCGCCGCAAGGAAGCCCCCAGCCGCGGCCACGTTCCGCCGGCATGACGCTGCCCGACGCACCGGGGGTGCGCGTCACGCCGAACGCGCTGCTGCGCGCCCTCAATACCTTCGCTGTCGACGCGACGGCGCCGTGGCTGGTCGAGGTGGACGACGCGGCGCGGCTTGCCGATGTGCTCGCCTCGGCTCCGCTGCGCGGCACGACGCCGCTCGTGCTGGGCGGCGGCAGCAATGTCCTGTTCGTCGCATCACCCGACGTACCGGTGCTACGGCTGACCGGGCGCGATGTGCGGATCATCGACGATGCTGCCGGCAGCGCCCTGTTGTATGCCGACGCCGGCATGGAATGGCATGCGCTGGTGATGGCCTCGCTCGATCTCGGCCTCCATGGCCTCGAGAACCTGGCGCTGATTCCGGGCACCGTCGGCGCCGCACCGATCCAGAATATCGGCGCGTACGGGGTGGAGGTACGCGAGCATATCGAGGCGGTACATGTCTTCGAATGCGCCACCGGCGATGCGCTTCGCCTGTCCACCGGCGAATGTGACTTCGGCTATCGCGACAGCCTCTTCAAGCGGGTGCCGGGTCGCTACATCGTCACCGGGGTCGAATTCCGGCTGTCACGCAACGATGCGGCACCGGTGCTCGGCTACGCCGGCCTCGTTGAGGAACTGGCCAGCGCGGGCGTCAAGGCGCCGCGCGCACGTGATGTCGCGAACGCGGTGATCGCGATCCGGCGGCGGAAGCTGCCCGACCCGGCAGTGCTCGGGAATGCCGGGAGTTTCTTCAAGAATCCGATCGTTCCCACCGACATCGCGGATGCACTGGCCTGCATGCACCCCGCATTGCCTCAATTCCATGCCGGCGACGGGCTGCGCAAGCTCCCGGCCGCTTGGTTGATCGACAGCCTTGGCTTCAAGGGCCTGCGGGAAGGCGACGCCGGCATAGCACCCTCGCATGCCCTGGTGCTGGTGAACCACGGCGAGGCCACCGGCCGACAACTGTTCGACGTTGCCATGCGCGTGGCGCGCACCGTGCGGGATCGCTACGGCGTCGTGCTCGAGCCGGAGCCGCGGCTGATCGGCGCGACGTGGGACATCGTCTGATGCCGTGCCCAAGCCAGGGCGAAGCAGGCCGCTTCCCGTGCAGGGCGCCCGAAATGGCCACGGACGTCACGCCAGGCGGCGCCGGCTTCCCCCACCATGGCGGCCGATGAGCGACGTGCCGGCTCCCGCGCCGCCCTCCACGATCATGCGCGCCGCGCTGCTGATGCTTGCCAGCACGCTGTTCTTCGGCCTCATGGCGGTATCCATCCGGCTGGCGTCGGCGACACTGCATGCCTTCGAGATCGCGTTCTTCCGCAATGTCTTCGGCGTGGTCGCCGCACTGCCACTGCTGCTGCACCATGGCCCAGGCCTTTTGCGCACGACGCAGCTGCGCCGGTACGTCATCCGCTGCGTGATCGGTGTGGTGTCGATGCTGTGCGGGTTCTGGGCTATCGCACACCTGCCGCTGGCGCAGGCGATCTCGCTGTCCTATTCAACGCCGCTGTTCGTGACCGTGCTGGCGGTATGGCTGCTGGGCGAGCAGGTCCGCGCGCGGCGCTGGGCCGCGGTGCTGGCGGGATTCGTTGGCGTGCTGATCATCGTGCGGCCGGGCACGGCCGGGTTCACCGCCACCTCGCTGGTCGCGCTCACCGCGGCGGTGATGAGTGGCATCGTCGCCATCCAGATCAAGCAGCTCTCGGCAACCGAACCTGCCGACCGCATCGTGCTGTGGACGACGATGCTGTGGGTGCCGATGTCCTTGCTGCCTGCGCTGGCGGTCTGGCAATGGCCCCACGGCATCACGTGGTTGTGGATCGCTGCCGCGGGCGGGCTTGGCACGGGCGGGCACATGTTGTGGACACGCGCATTGAAGCTGGGCGAGGTATCGGCGCTGACGCCCATCAGCTTCATGCAGCTCCCGGTGGTCGCTGTTGCCGGCTATTTCCTTTTCGACGAACCGCTCGATCGCTGGACGCTTACCGGAGCGCTGGTCATTTTCGGCGCGAATGCCTACATCGCGCATCGCGAGGCAGGCCTAGCACGGCATGCGGCGACGTCGGCGCCCACCGCCGGGGCCAAGCCCGGCGAGTGATGCTCAGCGCGGCAACCCGGCCACGTCGCGGGGTTCGGGGAACACCGCCCGATGCACCGCCGCCGTCCACAGGACTCCCGCGCTCCACCCGGCCAGTACGTCGGTGGGGTAATGCACGCCCGCATACAGGCGCCCCAGCCCCACTGCGAAAGCGAACACCGTCGCCATCACCAGCACTGGCCAGCGCCATCGCGTGCGCCATGTCAGGGCCACGAGTACGGCCGCGAGCGTCCCGGTAGCCATCGCATGGCCGCTGGGAAAGCTGTAGGTCAGCTGCAACTCGGAGGGTGACCAGAGTGACGGGCGCGAGCGCGCGAACGTCCATTTCAGCAGCGTGTTCAGCAGCAGCGAACTGCCTAGCACTCCGAAAGCGAACGCCGCCCACTGCCGACGCCCGATGGCGAACAGAACGATGGCGAGCACGGCATCGAACGGCAGGACGCCCTGGCCATAGCCGACACGCGCCAGCCACCACGAGAGTGCATCCAGGGTCGTGCTCGAGGCCGCATGCACACGCCACATCAGGGCGGCATCGAGCGCCTGCGAGCTGCCGGAAACCACGGCTGTCGCCATCGCCGCAAAGACCAGGGCCGACACCAGGATCACCCTGGCCCGCGCATCGAGCACGGTCCGCATGGCGACGCGTCGCCGCCCTGTGTCAGCCGCCGGCACCGGTCGCGCCGTAATGCCGCTCCACGTATCGATCGATGAGCCCGACGAATTCGTCCGCGATGTTTTCCCCTCGGAGCGTGACGGTCTTTTCCCCGTCCTCGAACACCGGCGCGGACGGGGCCTCGCCCGTGCCCGGCAGCGAGATACCGATGTTCGCGTGGCGCGACTCGCCCGGCCCGTTGACCACGCAACCCATCACCGCGAGCGTGAGGTTCTCCGCACCCGGATGCGTGATCTTCCACTCGGGCATCTTTGCGCGCACATGTTCCTGCACCTTCTGCGCGAGTTCCTGGAAGAACGTGCTGGTGGTGCGTCCGCAGCCGGGGCATGCGGTGACCATCGGCGTGAATGCGCGCAGGCCCATCGTCTGCAGCAGCTCCTGCGCGACGACGACTTCGTTGGTGCGCGACTGCCCGGGCTCCGGCGTCAGCGAAATGCGGATGGTGTCGCCGATGCCTTCCTGCAGCAGCACGCCAAGCGCCGCGCACGACGCGACGATGCCCTTGCTGCCGATGCCCGCCTCGGTGAGGCCCAGGTGCAGTGCGTAGTCGCCGCGCGTGGCGAGCTCGCGGTAAACCGCGATGAGTTCCTGCACGCCGCTGACCTTGGCGCTCAACACGATGCGCTCGCGCGTCAGGCCCAGCTCCTCGGCGCGCGCCGCCGAATCCAGCGCGCTGCGGATCAGTGCCTCGCGCAATACGCGGCCGGCGTCCCACGGCATCGCACGCATCGCGTTCTCGTCCATCAGCATGGCGGCGAGCGACTGGTCGAGCGATCCCCAGTTCACGCCGATGCGCACCGGCTTGCCATGGCGGATGGCAAATTCGATCAGCTGCGCGAACTGCGTATCGCGCTTCCTGCCGAAGCCGACGTTGCCGGGATTGATGCGGTATTTGGCGAGCGCCTCGGCACAGGCCGGCTCACCCGCGAGCAACTGGTGGCCGTTGTAGTGGAAGTCGCCGATCAGCGGTACGCCCACGCCCATCATGTCGAGGCGTTCGCGGATCCGCGGCACCGCCGCCGCGGCCTCCGCCGTGTTGACGGTGATGCGCACCAGCTCCGAACCGGCGCGCCAGAGGTCGGCCACCTGTTTCGTGGTCGAGGCGACATCCGCGGTGTCGGTATTGGTCATCGACTGCACCACCACCGGCGCGCCGCCGCCTACCTGCACACCCGCGATCGACACCGGCCGCGTGACGCGCCGGGCCAGCGGGCCGAATGGAGGGTCGGGGGTATGGACAGATGCGAGGGGTTCGGCGACGAGGTTCATGCGCGAATTCTACGGCGGGGCGATGAACCGGTCCGCGCCCGGCTTCGCTTTCCCTTCGCGATCCCCGGCGCTACCGTGGCCGGCCGCTTCGCGTCGACCCGCCCGGATGGAAAACGAACCGCCCACGCCCGTGTTCACGCCGAGCCAGCTCAACACGCTGGCGCGCGACATGCTGGAAAGCACGTTCGGCTCGGTCTGGATCGAAGGCGAGCTCGGCAATATCTCGCGCCCGGCTTCGGGGCACTTCTATTTCACCCTCAAGGATGCGCGAGCGCAGATCCGCTGCGCGATGTTCAAGCCCAAGAGCAGCTGGCTGCGTTTCGCGCCACGCGAGGGGTTGCGCGTTCTCGGTCGCGGCCGGCTCACCCTGTACGAGGCGCGTGGCGAATACCAGCTGGTGCTCGACCACATGGAAGAGGCGGGCGAAGGCGCGCTGCGCCGTGCGTTCGACGAGTTGAAGGCGCGGCTCGCGGCTGAAGGGCTGTTCGACGCCGATCGCAAGCGTCCGCTGCCGGCCTATCCCTCGCGCATCGGGGTGATCACCTCGCCGTCTGGCGCCGCGATTCGCGATGTGCTGAGTGTGCTCGCGCGGCGGTTCCCGCTGGTCGAAGTCGACGTACTGCCGGTGCAGGTGCAGGGGGCGGCCGCTGCGCCGCAGATCGCCGCCATGCTGCAGCGCGCCAGCGCCAGCGGCCGCTACGACGTGCTCATGCTGACGCGCGGCGGCGGTTCACTGGAAGACCTGTGGTCTTTCAACGAGGAGGTCGTGGCCCGCGCCGTCGCCAGCAGCGTGACGCCGGTGATCTGCGCCGTCGGCCACGAGACCGATTTCTGCCTCGCCGAATTCGCCGCCGACCAGCGCGCGCCGACGCCGTCGGTCGCGGCGGAATTGCTGGTGCCGCAACGTGACGACCTGGCACGGCACGTCGCGATGCTCAGCCGGCGCCTGCATGGCGGCCAGATGCAACGCCTGCGTGACGCCATGCAGCGCACGGACCGCGCGGCGCTGAAGCTGCATGGCTTGAGGCCACAGGCCTACGTGCAGATGCTCTGTCGGCGCCAGGCGGAGGCCTTCCGTCGGCTCGAGGCTGCCTGGCAACGCCGTCTCGACCACGAGCGCGCGCGCCTGCGGCATGCCAACGCCGTGCTGCGGGCGCGCCATCCGCAGCGCCGGGTACAGCGCCTGCGCGCACGGTTGATCGCGCTCGCCAATCGGCCGCAGGCCGCGATCGCTCGCCGGCTGGCGCACGATGCGATGCAGCTGCGGGGCCTGGCCCGCTCGCTCGAAGCCATCAGCCCGCTCGCAACGGTGGCCCGCGGCTACGCGATCCTCCGGCATCCCGACGGGCGCGTGGTTCGTCGACGGGCCGATGCCAATGCCGGCGATCGCTTGCACGCCCGGGTCGGTGACGGTGACCTGCTGCTCCGTGTCGAGCCGCCTACCAGCGTCGATCCCCCCTGAGCCGCCCGCCATGCCAACCGATGTCCATCCCTACTTTCTTGCGAACCGTGCCACGCATGGCAGCGCGCAGCTCGATGTCACCGACAAGTTCAGCGGTCGTCTTGCAGCGACCGTGTCGCGCGCGGATGCCTCCACGGTCGAAGCTGCGATCGCAGCGGCCCATGCGGCGCGAGGCGCCATGGCCGCATTCCCCCCGGATGCCCGACGCGACGTGCTTGAGCATTGCGCCACGCGGTTCACCCGACGGCACGCCGAACTCGCCGACCTGCTCTGCACCGAGGCTGGCAAACCCATCCGCGACGCGCGTGGCGAGGTCGACCGTCTGATCGACACCTTTCGCATCGCCGCCGGAGAAGCGACGCGTATCGATGGCCAGGTACTTGAACTGCAGGTATCGCCACGCGCACGCGGCTTCCGCGGTATGACACGACGCGTGCCGGTGGGTGTCTGCAGCCTCATCACCCCGTTCAACTTCCCGCTCAATCTCGTCGCGCACAAGGTAGCGCCCGCCATCGCGGCGGGTTGCCCGTTCGTGCTGAAACCTTCCGAACGTACGCCGCTCGGCGCGCTGGTGATCGGCGAGATCCTCTCGAAAACGGGACTTCCCCCTGGTGCGTTCTCGGTGTTGCCCTGCTCGGTGGAGGACTCCGCAGCGCTGGTCGAGGATCCGCGAATCGCCTTCCTGAGCTTTACCGGCGGCCCGGTGGGCTGGGAGCTTCGCGCACGCGCCGGACGCAAGAAGGTCGCGCTGGAGCTCGGCGGCAACGCCGCCTGCATCGTCGACGCCGACCCCGGCGTGCCACTCGACCATCTCGTCTCGCGGCTGGTCTTCGGCGCGTATTACCAGAGCGGGCAGAGTTGCATCAGCGTGCAGCGCATCATCGTCCACGAAGCGATGTTCGACGCGCTGCGGATCGCACTGACAGCGGCCGTTTCGCGCCTGCGCACCGGCGACCCGCATGACGAGACAACCGATATCGGGCCGGTGATCGACATCGCGTCCGCCGACCGCCTGGCTGCATGGATCGACGAAGCGCGTGACGGCGGCGCGCAGGCGTGGGTCGAGGGCCGGCGCACGGGCACGCTGCTCTCTCCCTGGCTGCTCGCCGATGTGCCGCGCGGCATGCGGCTTTATCGCGAGGAAGCGTTCGGGCCCGTCGCCATCGTGGAGAAGGTGGCCTCGTTCGACGAGGCGATCGAGCGTGCCAACGATTCCCGCTACGGCTTGCAGGCCGGCGTGTTCACGGCACGCCTCGACCACGCCATGCGCGCCTGGGACCGCATCGAAGCCGGCGGTGTCGTGATCGGCGATGTGCCGAGCGTGCGCGTCGACAACATGCCCTATGGCGGCGTCAAGGACTCGGGCATCGGCCGCGAAGGCGTGCGCTCGACCATCGAGGAAATGACGGAAGTGCGGCTGCTGGTACTGCGGGACCCGCCGGCAGGCTGAGCAATATCAGTTCATCAAAGCGCGTAGCGGCTCGATCGAACTCACCAGCTCGGGTAGCGGACGCCCGTAAAGATAGCCTTGGCCAAGCGTGCAGCCGAGCTCACACACCGCCTGCTGCTGCTGCAGGTTCTCGATGCCTTCCGCCACGGTATGAATGCCCAGAGAGCCCGCCAGCGCCTGGATGGCGCGTATCACCGCTTCGCTCTCGTTGCGCGTGTCACTGCTCAGGCCGGCGATGAAGCTCTGATCGATCTTCAGGCATTCGATCGGGAAACGGTGCAGATACGATAGGGCCGAGAAACCAGTGCCGAAGTCGTCGAGTTGCGCGAGAACCCCATGCCCGCGCAACGCGCTCAGCATGTTCAGCACGCGCGGTGCCTCGTCGAGCAGCGCGCCCTCGGTGATCTCGATGCGGAGCCGGCGCGGGTCCGCCTTCGCCTTGTCGAGCAGGCGCAGCAGGCGGTCGGCAAAGCCGCTGTCGCGGAAATGACGCGGCGATACATTGACCGAGATGTAGCCACCCGATGTATGCGCGATGCGGTCGGCAACCTGCGCGTAGACGAGCCAGTCCACCTCCTCGATCAGCGAACTGTTTTCACCCACGCCGATGAACGAAGCCGGGCTCAGCAGGCCGCTGCTCGAATGGCTCCAGCGCAGCAATGCCTCGTGACCCACGACGCTACGATCGGACAGGTTGATGATCGGCTGGTAGAACGCGACGAATCCATCGCCATTGATGGCACGCCGCAGATCGGCCTCGAGGTCGAGGATGCGCATCGCCTCTTCGCGCATCGCTTCATCGAACGTCGCCCAGCGCCCGCGCCCGGCCGCCTTCGCGCGATACATCGCGGCGTCGGCGTCGCGCAGCAGTTCGGTGCCGCTGCGATAGCGCGGATGCCACAGCGCGATGCCCAGGCTGGCGGACGGAAATACCTCGCGCCCGGCCACCCACCATGGGCGGCCGATCGACTCGAGGATGCGGCTGGCGAGTTCTTCGACGAAGTGCAGGCTGTCCAGGTCGTGTACCAGCACCGCGTATTCGTCACCGCCAAGCCTTGCCACCACATCGCCCGAGCGAACGGTGGCGACGATGCGGCGCCCGGCTTCGATCAACAGTTCATCGCCGGTCGAATGGCCTGCGCTGTCGTTGATGAGCTTGAAGCGGTCGAGGTCGAGAAAAATGACCGCGAACAACCGGCGCGGATGCGAACCGCTCGCTTCGATGGCTTCACTCAGACAGTCGATCAGGTACGTGCGGTTCGGCAGGCCGGTGAGCGAGTCATGCCGCGCCTGGTGGGTGAGGCGCTGCTCCGCGCGCAGCCGCTCGCCGATCTGCGCAAGCAACTCCCGGTTCGCGCGCGCCAGTTCGCGGGTGCGCGAATTGACCCGCTGCTCGAGTTCCACGTGCGCGAGCATGAGCTTGTCCTGCGCGAGCTTCCGCCCCAGGCCGATGCCGATGTGGTGGGCGACAAACGTCAGCAGTTCCTGGTCACGGTGCGTGAACATGATCTCGGGCGAATAGCTCTGCACGGCGATCACGCCGACCGCGACCTCTTCCCTGTACAGCGGAACCCCGAGCCAGCAATGCGCAAGCGCACCGCGCGTCAGTAACTGCCCGTCGCGGGTGAGTTGCCCGATGGTGGCTGAGTCGGCCAGCAAGGGCGATTTGTGGGTCAGGACGTATTCCGTCAGGCCAAAGCCGAGTGGCCGGCTCTCTCGCTGCTCGTCGCGCTCGTCGATCGAGTACGGGAACTCGAGGCGCTCGCCATCATCGGAGATCGTCGCGATGTAGAAATTTCGCGCGTAGAGCAGGTCGCCGACAATGGCATGTACTTCGCGATAGAACGATTCAAGCGACGGCGCGGTCATCGAGAGTTCGGCGATGCGGAACAGCGCGCCCTGCAGCTGTTCGGCGCGTTCGCGCTCGACGATCTGCGCCTGCAGGTCGGCATTGGCACGGCGAAGCGCCTGCGTGCGTTCATGCACGCGGTGTTCCAGTTCGCCGCGTTCGAGGTAACGGTCGAGCGCGGTCAGAATGTGCTGTGCGACGAAGGCGAGAAGCGCGCGTTCTTCTTCACCATAGAGGTTCGTGCGGTCATAGCTCTGAACCACGATCGCGCCGCAGACGCGGCCATCGCGCAGCATCGGCACGCCGAGCCAGTCCTGGCTGTCCGGGCCATGCGAATCGTCGCGGCCAACGCCCAGCAGGTCACGCACGCGAGCGGATGCGCCGCGAACCGGCTCGCCATGTCGCAGGAGGGCGAGCGTAAGGCTGTTGGGCATTTCGCCAGCGAAGATCTCGCGTTCCGGGTCCGCCTTCCAGTCGTCGCGTTCATCGGCGAAATACAGGAAGCGGCAGGCATCGCGTGTCGCGTCATACACCACGATGTAGAAATTGGCGGCGTACATCAGCCCGCCGATCACGTGGTGGACCATGCGCAGCATGTCGCCGAGCTCCATGCCCGAGCCGGACAGGTCGGCGATCTCGTACAGCGCCTGTTGCAGGCGTTCGGATTTCTCCAGCGCCTCCGCGCGCTGGTGCGCCCGCTCGGCCTCGATGTGGGTTGCCAGCAGCGCGCGTGCCATCTCGCACCAGGCGAGGCGCACGTCGGGTTCGATCGGTGCCGAAAGCCTCACCACCACCGCGGCGCGGCGCGCACCCGGAAGTGGCCAGCATTCGGCGATGCGGGTCGGGTCTGAAGCGGCAGTGCCTGGGCGCTCGAGGAGCGACTCGGCGAGCGCGGACATATCCAGGCCGGCGTCATCGGTGCAGACCGCACCGCTGTGGGCGTGGTCGTGCCAGCAGGCCGCCACCGCTGCCTCCACCGGCAACCCCGCCGCGAGCGCGGCGACGAGATCGCGGCGCATGGCATGTCGCAAGGGGCTGTCGGACGATCCGGGCTTCTGCACGCAGCCTCCCGTGGATGACTCCGGCCAGAATACGTGATGCCGCCGGATTTGGAGAGCCCTGCCGGCAGTGCCGCGCCTGGACCAGCCATTGCGTGTGCCGCGCGTGGGGCTGTACCGCGGCCGGGGCAGTCCGTAGGCTGCCGCCGATGAACGGCCAGGCCACCTCCGACGATAGGCTCATGCTCGCCTGGTGCGCCGGCGACGTGCATGCGTTCGAGCAGCTCTACGGCCGCCACAAAGGCCCGCTCTACCGGTTCATGCGACGGCAGCTGGGTGACGCCATGCTTGCCGACGAACTGTTCCAGGACGTCTGGCAGCGCGTGATCGCAGCGCGTGGGGCCTGGAAGCCGGACGCCGCATTCAGCACCTGGCTCTACCGTATCGCCCACAATCGGCTCAACGACCACTGGCGCGCATTGCGCCACCGCCCCGCAACACCGTCTGACGCGGACGCCCGTATCGAAGCGATCGCGGACCCCGAAACGCCCGAACGGACGTTGAGTGAATTCGAGCAGCGCAGGCGCCTGCAGTGCGCCCTGGCCGAACTGCCGGATGAGCAGCGCGAGGTGGTGCTGCTGAGGCTCGAGCAGGAACTCACGCTCGAGCAGATCGGCGAGATCACCGGTGCTGGCCGCGAGACCGTGAAATCGCGCCTTCGATACGCGATGGACAAGCTGCGCGCGAGACTGAGCCCATGAACGTTGGACCCACCGGATTCGATGAGCCGCTGAGCGCCGAGGAGCAGGCGCTGGCGGCGCGCCTGGCGAAGCTCGATACCGGCGCGGGGCCATCCGCTGCCCTGGATGCGCGGATCCTCGCTGCAGCGCGTACTGCCGCGTCGCCTGCTGGCCATCACGCGCGTCGGCGGCGATGGGCCACGGCGGCGGGAGTCGCGGCGACCCTCGTCGCGGTGGTCGGGCTCGCTTGGCAGATCAAGCCGGTCTTCGAGATGCCCCCGCCCTTGCGCCAGAGCGTTCGCTCCACGCCCTTGCCCGAAGAAGGCGGGCAGGAAGCCATGAGCGCCGAAGTCCTCGCCCGGGCAACGCCGATCCCACGCGAGGCGGCGCATGTCCCGCCTGTGCTGAAGCCGGTGCCGCCACCACCGGCTCCGGCGTCAGCTGCACGCGTGGCCGATGCGTCGCGTCGCGTCGCTGGCGGTGCGTTGCCGCAGCGGAAAAGTGCCGCCGCACCGGCACCTGCCTCTCCCGGGCATCCGCATGACTTCCTCGACGAAGCCGTCGTCGGCGTACATGCCGCCCCGCCTGTCGCCGATGCAACAGCATCGTCGCCGGTGCAGCAGGCCGCCCGCGGCGACGCCACGGATCACACGTCGATGGCCCCCGGCACGCAGGACCGGATCGTCGTCAGCGGCACGCGGATACGCAGCGCGGCCTCACCGGAAACAGCGGAAGACGCAGCGTCGGCCGTCCCGGGGCGGCGGCCCGATGCCGACGAATGGATCGCCCGCATCCGCAGCCTGCGCGCCGCCGGCGATCTCGCCTCTGCTCAGGCCCAGCTGCGGCGTTTCGTGCAGGTCTATCCGCGCTCACGCGTGCCGGCCGACCTGCGGCCCCTGCTGCCGCCGCGGGGCTGACCGCAGGTGGCGCGACGGACGCTGGCAGCCCCGGCGCATGCGGCACTCGAGGTACGGCACAGCCGTTTCATCGCGCAGGCGGCGCCCATCGATACGCCGGCCGCCGCGCTGCGCTTTGTCGCCACGGTTTCAGACCCGGCCGCCACTCATAACTGCTGGGCCTACCGTATCGGCAGCGAATACCGGTCGAGCGACGATGGCGAACCCGGAGGCACCGCGGGCCGACCGATCCTGGCAGCGATCGACGGGCACGGGCTCGACGGGGTAGTCGTGGTGGTCACCCGCTGGTACGGCGGCATCAACCTCGGCGCCGGCGGCCTGGTCCGCGCCTACGGCGGCTGCGCGGCGTCCTGTCTGCGCGAGGCGCCGACGCTCGAGCACGTCGAATGGGTGGCCGCCCGCATCCGTTACGCATTCGTGGACACCGGCGCGGTGCATGCCGCGCTGCCGGCCTTCGGTGCCGAACGCCTGGGCGAACACTACGGCACGGAGGACGCTTCGCTCGATATCCGCATTCCCGCCGGAGAGCTGGCCGCCTTGAAAGCGCACCTGCGGGACGCCACTCGCAACCGGGCCTGCTTCGAGGAAACCTTTCCCCATGCCTGATCCCGCCCCCGCGCCCGGCGCGTCCCCGGCCGCGCGGCTCGGCAGTCTGCGCACGCTCTGGCCTTTCGTGCGCCGCCATCGCGGGCTGCTCACCGCCTGGCTGATCGCGCTGGCCGCATCGTCCTCGGCGACGCTGACCCTGCCCATCGCCTTCCGTCGCATGATCGATCAGGGCTTCGCCGGCGGCGGCGCGGCGATCGACCGCGTATTCCTGCTGCTGTTCGTGGTCTTCGTGGCCCTCGCGCTGGCGACCGCGGCCCGCTTCTTCTTTGTCTCGCTGCTGGGCGAACGTGTCGTTGCCGACCTGCGTGACCGCCTGTACGCGCACCTGCTCGGGCTCGATGCCGCGTTCCACGACCGCACGCGCAGTGGCGAGCTGGTGTCCCGCCTGAGCGCCGACAGCGAACTGCTTCGCAGCGTGATCGGTTCGACGATGTCCGTCGCGCTGCGCAGCGCAGTGACCGTGGTCGGTGGCATCGCGATGCTGTTCGTGACGAGCCCACGGCTGGCCGCGTACTCGCTCATCGGGATTCCGCTCGCGGTGCTGCCGATCGTCATCGGGGGGCGCCGTTTGCGGAAGGTTTCGCGCAGCAGCCAGGACCGCATCGCCGATGCCAACTCGGTGGCCGCCGAAGCCCTCGGCGCGATCGCCACGGTGCGCGCCCACGCCCGCGAGCCGCATGAGCGCGCGCGCTTCCACGAAGCGGTTCAACTCGCCGTGCGCATGGCGCGGAAACGCATCGGCGCGCAGGCGGTAGTCACCGCGGTCGCCATCGTGCTGGTGTTTGGCGCGATCACCCTGGTGCTGTGGTCGGGCGCGCACGACGTGGTGGCCGGGCGCATGTCCGCCGGAACGCTCGGGCAGTTCCTGATGTACGCGGTGATCGGTGGTGGCTCCGTCGCCGCGCTGGCCGAGGTCTGGAACGAACTGCAGCGCGCGGCGGGTGGCATGGGGCGCATCGCCGAGCTGCTGCAGGAGGAGCCACGGATCCGGAGCCATGCCGAACCGCAGCGGCTTCCCTCGCCTGTCAGGGGCGGAATCCGTTTCGACGCCGTGGAGTTCGCCTACCCGGGGCAACCCGATCGGCCGGTCCTGCACGGGGTCAGCCTGCATGTGCGGCCGGGCGAGACGGTCGCGCTTGTGGGTCCATCGGGTGCGGGCAAGAGCACGGTGTTCGCGCTGCTGCTGCGCTTCCACGACCCGGTCCGCGGCCAGGTGACGATCGACGGCATACCGATCGAGCGGGTGGATCCGGCCGAGCTGCGTGCATCGATGGCGCTGGTCGCGCAGCATCCGACACTGTTTGCCGCGAGCGTGCGGGACAATGTGCGCTACGGGCGTCTGGATGCCACCGACGCCGAAGTGGACGCCGCGATCCGCGCCGCGCATGCCGCTGAATTCGTCGCTGCGCTGCCGGAAGGGCTCGATACCCCGCTCGGCGAACGCGGCGCACGGCTTTCGGGCGGCCAGCAGCAACGCATCGCGATCGCCCGGGCATTGCTGCGTGACGCGCCGGTCCTGCTGCTTGACGAGGCGACCAGCGCGCTCGATGCGCAGAGCGAAGCCGCGGTGCATGAAGCCCTGGACGAACTGATGCGTGGGCGTACGACGCTGGTGGTCGCGCATCGCCTCGCCACCGTACTGAAGGCCGACCGTATCGTGGTGATGGACGGCGGGCGGATCGTCGCCGAGGGCACGCATGCCGAACTGCTCGCCCAAGGTGGCCTGTATGCCGAACTGGCACGCCTGCAGTTCATCGACTGACGGCGCCTTCCGGCGCCATGTCGTTGCGGAACGCTGCGAATAGCGGCCGTCGAACGCGGCGGACCGTTGGCAGTCAACCGCGCGGGAGACGCTCCAGAAGAGCATCGAGCAGTATCGGCAGGTGTGCCGATGCCACCGCGACGTTGTCCAGCACATCCTGCAGCGTGATCACCTCATCCACTTGCGGCCCCGCTCCTGCGGCCCAGTTCGCGACGATCGCCAGGCAGGCGTAGTCGAGTTCCATCTCGCGCGCGAGACCTGCTTCCGGCATGCCGGTCATGCCGACGAGGTCGCAGCCGTCGCGGTGCATGCGCGCGATTTCCGCACGCGTTTCCAGCCGCGGGCCCTGCGTCGCGCCGTAGCAGCCGCCGTCGACCATTCGAACGCCTGCGGCGCTCGCAGCAGCCAGCACGGC
>SCUY01000118.1 GCA_004322525.1 Lysobacter sp.
GCACCGCACTGCGGGCGCGCGCCTGGGTCGAGGAAACGGACCGGCAGGCGGTTGACCCGGGCACCTATGCCCCGGCCTGCGTGGAACTGTTGTCGCCTGCGGGCGCGCCCCGGCGCGGCAGCATCTGGTCGCTTCCGGATGGCATGTCATGACGATCGCCTCGGCCGCCCTGCTGCTGTTCCTGATCCTGGATCCGCTCGGGAACATCCCGGTATTCCTCAGCCTGCTGCGGACGCTGCCGCCGCAACGCCAGCGCATCGTCCTCGCCCGTGAGCTGCTCATCGCGCTGGGCGTGCTCATGGCCTTCCTGTGGGGCGGCAAGTACGGCCTCGAGTTGATGCACCTGCGGCAGGAATCGGTCTCGATCGCCGGCGGCATCGTGCTGTTCCTGATCGGCATCCGCATGATCTTCCCGCCGCCGGAAGGGCTGATGGGCGAGATCCCGGACGGCGAGCCGTTCATCGTCCCCATGGCGATCCCGCTGGTGGCCGGCCCGTCGGGCATGGCCGCGGTGATGCTGATGGGCAGCAACGAGCCCGGCCGGCTCGACGACTGGAGCTATGCGCTGCTGATCGCCTGGGCGGCCACCGCGGCCATCCTGTTCTCGGCGACCCTCCTCTACCGGTTCCTCGGACCACGCGCGCTGACCGCCATCGAGCGGCTGATGGGTATGCTGCTCGTCGCGATTTCCGTGCAGATGTTCCTCGACGGGCTCGCCACCTACCTGCGTAACGGCACGCCCTGAGGCCTTCAGGCCGCTTCATTGCGGTAATCCGCCGCCTGTCATGGCGCTGTAAAAACCCGCATCTAGCATGTTAATCTGCTGTTAACGCGGCGGGCGGGGAGCCCGGTCCGTGCCTTTCCCATTTTTGCCAACGACCGCTCACCGAGGCCTCGTATGACCCATCCCAATCGTGTCCGGATGTCCAAGCTCACGCTTGGCCTGCTCGCTGTTCTTGCCGCTGCTCCCGCTTTTGCGCAGAGCACCTCCGCCGGTGTCGGCGGTATCGTCGTGGATGCCGGTGGTCGCCCCGTCGCGGGCGCCGAAGTCACGATCGTCCACACCGAGTCGGGCACGGTCAGCCGCGTCACCACGGACGCGAACGGACGTTACGCCGCGCGTGGCCTGCGCGTAGGCGGCCCGTACCGGGTCACGATCGCCAAGCCCGGCGCCGGTTCGCGGACCGAGAGCGGCATCTACCTGAATCTCGACAAGGTTTCCGAGATCAACACGAAGCTCGACGGCGATGCGCAGACGCTCGCCGACGTGGTGGTGGTCGGGGCGCGCGCCTCTGACGTGTTCAGCCCGGACCGCATGGGTGCCGGCACCACGGTTTCGCGTGACAAGCTCGAAGGGTTCTCGTCGATCAACCGAGATCTTCAGGACTATGCACGTCTCGATCCGCGGTTCGCGCAGACGGACAAGGAGCGCGGCGAGGTCTCCGTAGGCGGCCAGAACACGCGCTACAACTCGATCACCATCGACCGGGTGTCCACCAATGACACCTTCGGCCTGGAGGCGAACAACCTGCCGACCAATCGCCAGCCGATCTCGATCGATGCGATCCAGGAAGTGCAGGTCAATGTCAGCAACTATGACGTGACCCAGAAGGGTTATACCGGCGCCAACATCAATGCGGTCACCAAGTCCGGCACCAACGACCTCCACGGCAGCGCGTACTACGTCTACCGCGAAGCCGACTGGGTGGGCAAGGGCGCGAACAACCGCCCGTTCACCGGTTTCGCCAAGGACTTCACCTACGGCGCGACGCTCGGTGGGCCGATCCTGAAGGATCGCCTGTTCTTCTTCGCGAACTACGAGAAGAGCGAGCTCACTGGCCCCGGCGGCGACTCCGGCCCGGTCGGCAGCGGGGCGAGCAATATCGTGCGCAACATCTCCATGGCGGATGTGACGCGGATCCAGCAGATCGCCCAGGGCTACGGGCTCAATGCGGGCAACGTCGGCGCCAGCTCCGGCACCAGCACGACCAGCGAGAATGGCCTGGTCAAGCTCGACTGGAACATCAGCGAGAGCCAGCGCGCCTCGTTCCGGGTGAACCGCTCCAAGCAGGACGAAGCCATCCTGCCGGGCTTCGGCACTAACTTCTTCTCGTTGTCCTCGCACTGGTACAACCAGCAGAAGGAATTCACCAACTACGTGGGCGAGTGGTTCGCCGACTGGTCCGACCGTTTCTCCACCGAGGCGACGCTGACCTACCGCGACTATCACAGCGAGCCGCGCACGGCCGGTGCGCAGCCTCAGGTGCAGGTGAACTTCGCGGGCGGCCAGAGTGTGCGCTTCGGCACCGAGCAGTTCCGCCATGCCAACGTGCTCGACACCAAGACGTTCGGCGGCATTTTCGCCGGCACGTGGTTCGCGGGCGACCATGAACTCAAGTTCGGTACGGATTTCGAGCGCAACAGCGTCTACAACCTGTTCGTCGAGTCGCGCTACGGCGCCTATACGTTCAATAGTCTGGCCGACTTCCAGAACGGGCGCTATCTCAACTATGCCTTGCGCGTACCGACTTCCGGCAACATCAACGACGCGGCTGCGCAGGCCAAGTTTGGCAATGTCGGGCTGTTCGTGCAGGACACCTGGCGCCCGACCGCGAACCTGACGATGCAGTTCGGTGTCCGCTACGACACGCTCAGCGTGAATGAGCGCCCGGTCTACAACGCGGCAGCATCGAACACGTTCGGCTACCGCAACGATCAGACGGTGGATGGCAAGTCGCTTCTGCAGCCGCGCTTCGGCTTCAACTACACCTTCGACAGCGATCGCCCGACCCAGCTGCGTGGCGGCATCGGCCTGTTCCAGGGTGCAGCGGCGAACGTCTGGCTGGTCAACCCGTATACGAACAACGGGCAGGCCATCTCGGTGTTCGGTTGCGGCAGTGGTTTCAGCAACTCGTGCAGCGCGGCGCCGTTCACGCCCAACACCCCGCCGCGGATCGGCACGGCCCGCGCCGATGTCGACTTCCTGCATCCGGATCTGGAGCAGCCGTCCGTGTGGAAGGCGAACCTGGCCTTCGATCATGAGCTGCCGTGGTGGAACATCGTCGCGGGCATCGAGGCCACGCTGTTCTCGGTCGAGAAGGGTATCTACTACCAGCACCTGAACCTTGGCGCGCCGACGCGCTATGGCCAGGATGGTCGCCAGCTGTACTGGCGCACCACGGCCCCGACCGCGTTCACATCCAGCGGCTTCTTCAACGGCGTGTCGCGTGCAAACGCGAACACCGGCTACCGTGACGTGCTGCTCGCGGCACCGACCGGCAAGGGTGAAGGCCAGAACCTGACGCTCTCGCTCGAGCGCCCGATGGGCCGGAAGGACAACTGGGGCTGGTCGCTCGCTTACAGCTACACCAACGCGACCGACGTGAACCCGCTGACCTCGAGCCGCTCGGTGTCCAACTGGAACTCGCGCGCCGCGTTCAATCCGAACGAGAACGTCTCGGGTGGGTCGAACTACGCGATCAAGGATCGCTTCACCGGGACGCTGCGCTTCCGCGAGCAGTTCTTCGGCACCAATGACACCGAGTTCTCGCTGTTCTACGAAGGCCGTTCGGGCAAGCCGTACAGCTGGACCTACCAGAACGACATGAACGGTGACGGCTCCGCCGGCAATGACCTCATGTACATCCCGAAGGGCCCTGGCGACGTGCTGTTCCGTGGCGGCGCGGCGGAAGAAGCCGAATTCTGGTCGTTCGTCTCGCAGAACCCGGACCTGTTCGCACGCCGTGGCATGGCGACCGAGCGCAGCGGAAGCCGGGGCCCGTGGGTCAATACCTTCGACATGCGCGTGCGGCAGGAACTGCCAGGCTTCATGAAGGGGCACCAGTCGGAGCTGGTGCTGGACATCCTCAACGTCGGCAACCTGATCAACAAGAACTGGGGCCAGGTCGAGGAGATCTTCTTCCAGTCGAACGGTGGTCAAGCGCGCAGCTTCGTCAATTTCGCCGGTATCGACCCGACGACGGGCAAGTACATCTATTCGCTTACGCGCAATAGCAGTGGCGTGTTCACCCCCGAGGGCTTCGGCCTGCGTGATCGTCGCGGTGAATCCCGCTGGGCGGCACAGGTAACGTTCCGTTACAAGTTCTAAGCGGAACTTTGCGAAATGGAACGGCCGGGGAAACCCGGCCGTTTTCATTTGCGCCGCGGACTGGGCTAGAGTCGCCGGCTACATGAAAAAGAGAAGTACCTG
>SCUY01000119.1 GCA_004322525.1 Lysobacter sp.
GGCGAGTGCATCGAGCGCCCCGGAGGGATGGTTGGCGACGATCAGGCAGGCGCCCCGCGGCGGAACGTGCTGGAGCCCGCCGGTGACGACCGGCGAGACACCGAGGAAGGCGAGCGCGCGGCGCGCAAGCGCGAGCCCGCGGGCATCGCCATTGCGGGCGAGGAAACCGTCCAGCGCGTCGATACGCGACCAGCGTTGCAGGCCACGCACGAGCGGGCGCGCCAAGCGCGCGCGCCGACCGCGGAACCAGTGCGGGAAACGATCCTGCAGGCGGCGTTCCAGCTCGATCATGGCGTGTGGTCGTCGGGCGGTGCGCAGACGATGCCGGCCGCAAGCGACAGTTGCATGTCCAGACGCTGACGGCGTGATGACACCGCGGCCGCCCGATGGAACGCAGCATCCGCAATGCCGTCCGCCGCACCGGGCGGTGGATCGCCGATGCTCCCGGTACCCGCCCAGTGCCCGGAGGCACGATGGACACCCCGATCATGCCCGCCGCCTTCCTCGGCCACGGCAGCCCGATGAACACACTCGAGCACAACCGCTATACCGGGGCATGGCGCGGGTTCGGAGCCAGCGTGCCGCGGCCGCGCGCGATCCTCGTAGTGTCGGCGCACTGGTACATCAACGCCACGGCGGTTACCGCGATGGCCCGCCCCCGCACCATCCACGACTTCTTCGGCTTTCCACAGGCATTGTTCGACGTGCAGTACCCGGCGCCCGGCCTGCCTGCGCTGGCAGAGGAAGTCGCCGATGCGGTCCAGCCGGACCATGTGGGCGCCGACTACGACAGCTGGGGGCTCGACCACGGCACATGGTCGGTACTGGCGCATGCGTTTCCCCATGCCGACATCCCCGTCGTGCAGTTGTCGATCAATGCGCGCAAGCCGCTGGCCTGGCATGTCGCGATGGGCGCGAAACTTGCCGCCTTGCGCACCCGCGGCGTGCTGGTGATCGGCAGCGGCAACGTAGTGCACAACCTGCGGATGATCGACCGCCACCGGCCCGATGACGGTTTCGACTGGGCACGACGCTTCGATGAGACCGCGCGTGGTTTGATGACCGGAGATCCGGGCGATATGGCTTCGCTCGCCCTGCACCGTGATTACCCCCTGGCAGTACCGACCGACGAACACTTCCTGCCGGTGCTCTACCTCGCTGGCATGGCCGCTGCCGCCGGCACGCCCGCGGAGGTGCTGATCGATGGCTATGCCTACGGCTCGCTGTCGATGACCGCCTACACGCTGGGCGCACCGGTCGCGCACCATGAACGAGCGGCCGGAGGATCAGCGACGCTTTCAGGCGATGCGCCACCGGAGAACAGCAACGCCTAGGAAGCGGGTGGTTTCGCCTGCGCCAGGCCGGCCCGGGGTTCGGCAGGCAGGCGGCAACCCCGGCGGAGAGGTCGCTGCGGTTGTGGTGGGCCTAGCTCTGCGTGCGCTGTTCGCGCTGGATCGCGCGCCAGCCGATGTCATGGCGATGGAATTCGCCATCCCATGAAATGCCGGCCACCACGGAGTAGGCACGGCGTTGCGCCTCGGCCACGCTGTCGCCCAGCGCGCAGGCGCACAGCACGCGGCCGCCTGCGGTTTTCACATGCCCACCTACCTGTCGGGTGCCGGCATGGAAGACTTTGGTGCCCGGGTCTTCGGGCACATCCCACTGGTTGATGACGTCGCCGGTACGCGGCGTGTCGGGATAATTCGCTGCGGCCATCACCACGCCGAGCGAGGGGCGCGGATCCCAGTCGGCGGACACCAGGTGCAGGCGGGCAGCGACCCCGGCTTCCACCAGGTCCACGAGGTCGGACTGCAGGCGCAGCATCACCGGCTGTGTTTCCGGGTCACCGAAGCGCACGTTGAATTCGATCACCTTCGGCGCGCCGCTGACGTCGATCATCAGGCCCGCGTAGAGGAAGCCGGTGAACGGCATGCCGTCGGCGGCCATGCCGCGCACGGTGGGCTCCACGATCTCGCGCATCACCCGTGCATGCACGTCGGGCGTGACCACCGGCGCGGGCGAATACGCGCCCATGCCGCCGGTGTTGGGGCCAGTGTCGCCGTCGCCGACCCGCTTGTGGTCCTGGCTGGTGGCCATCGGCAATGCGGTGGCGCCGTCCACCATCGAGATGAAGCTGGCCTCCTCGCCGTCGAGGAACTCCTCGATCACCACGCATGAGCCGGCTGCGCCGAAGGCATTGCCGGCGAGCATGTCGCGTACGGCGGCTTCGGCTTCGTCGAGTGTCATCGCCACCACGACACCCTTGCCCGCGGCGAGGCCGTCGGCCTTGATCACGATCGGCGCGCCCTTTTCGCGCACGTAGGCGAGCGCGGCATCGACGTCGGCATGCACCGCGTAATGCGCGGTGGGAATGCCGTGGCGGGCGAGGAAATCCTTCGCGAATGCCTTGCTGCCTTCCAGCTGCGCGGCCGCGGCGGTGGGGCCGAAGATGCGGTGGTTCGCCGCGCGGAAGCGGTCCACCACGCCGGCCACCAGCGGGCCCTCGGGTCCGACAACCGTGAGCGAGACGCCTTCGTTGTCGACCAGCGCGAGCAGGCCGTCGATGTCACCCGCCGCGATATCGACATTGCGGCACTTCGGCTCGCGCGCGGTGCCGGCATTGCCGGGGGCCACCAGCACATGCGAGACGCGTGGGGACTGGGCGATCTTCCAGGCGAGCGCGTGTTCGCGGCCGCCGGCGCCGATGACGAGGATCTTCATCGCGGCCTCAATGACGGAAATGACGGATACCGGTGAACACCATCGCCAGGCCGTGTTCGTCTGCGGCCGCGATGACTTCGCTGTCGCGCATCGAGCCGCCGGGCTGGATCACCGCCTTGATGCCAGCCTCGGCCGCGGCATCGATGCCATCGCGAAACGGGAAGAACGCATCCGATGCCATCACCGAGCCTGGCACGGCGATGCCTGCATCATTCGCCTTGATGCCGGCGATGCGCGCGGAATACACGCGGCTCATCTGCCCGGCGCCGACACCGACGGTGCGGCCACCCTGTGCATAGACGATCGCGTTGGACTTCACGTACTTCGCGACGCGCCAGGCGAACAGCAGGTCGGCGAGCTGCGCCCCGGTCGGCGCGAGCTTCGTCACCACTTTCAATTCGTCGCGCATCACCTCGCGGATGTCGGCCGTCTGCATCAAAAGGCCCGAGCCGACGCGCTTGACATCGACGTTGTTGCGCGACGAATTGAAAGTGGTGACGAAGCTCGCGCCGACCGGGGCGCAGCTCGCCGACCTGCTGTTCGCCTGGCGCGTCGCG
>SCUY01000120.1 GCA_004322525.1 Lysobacter sp.
GCGCATCGGCCCCGGGGCCAGGCCACTGACCCGCACCGGCCCTGCGCCAGTTCGGCATGGAGGATCCGCACAACACCTTCCAGGCCAAACCGGGCGACGCCATAGCCACCCCAGTAGGCGGCGCCGACACGTTCGGGCGCGTCGAGGGTGAAGACGACGGAGGCGTCGGGCGCCTTCAGCAGCAGCGGCAGTACGGCCTGCGTCAGCCACCAGGGCGCGGTCAGCCCAACATGCAGCGAGCGCGCGAATTCGGCCGGGTCGGCATTGGCCAGTGGCGTCAGCCCCTTGAACTCGGCGGCGCAGTGCAGCAGCCCGTCGAGGCGGCCGAATTCAGTGCCGATGCGTTCGGCCAGCTGCGCATGGTCATCCGGCGTGGCTCCTTCGAGATCCATCGGATACATCGCCGGCTGTGGCCCATCGGCCGCGATCCGGTCGTAGACCCGGTTGAGCCGGGGCACCTTGCGGCCGAGCAGAACGACGGTTGCACCGGCCCGCGCACAGGCTACGGCCGCCTCGCTGCCGAACCCGCCGTGCGCGCCCGTCACCAGCACCACGCGGCCTTCCAGCGCGGGTGGCGCGACTGGGTTCACGGCGCCTGCGTCTCGCTCACGATGCGAGCGAGTTCGCCCGACTCCAGCAGCTCGATGGTGATGTCGCAGCCACCGATCAGCTCCCCGTTGATGAAGAGCTGTGGAAAGGTCGGCCAGTTCGAGAAACGCGGCAGGTTGGCCCGCACCTCGGGGTCTTCGAGCACGTTGACCGTATGCAGGCGGGTGGCGCCGGCCGCCTTGAGGGCCTGCACGGTGCGGCTGGAAAAACCGCACATCGGGAACTGGGGCGTGCCTTTCATGAAAAGGACGACCGGCTCGCGCTCGATTTCGGCCTGGAGACGTTCCATGACGTTCATCGCTGACTCCTGTGCATGGCAGCGTCGCGACGGATCGCGACGGTGCGTGGGGATAGAATCACGAATTGTACGACGCCGCGGCGCCGTCCCTCCCCGCCACGCTCCGGAGCTGATCCCATGGCCATCGAACTGCCTGCCCTTCCCTATGACCGTGCCGCCCTCGAGCCGCACATGTCGGCCGAAACGCTCGACTTCCATTACGGCAAGCACCACAAGGCGTATGTCGACAATGCCAACAAGATGATCGAGGGCACCGAGTTCGCCGACATGCCGCTGGTCGACATCATCCGCCGCGCGCAGGGCCCGCTGTTCAACAACGTCGCGCAGGTGTGGAACCACACGTTTTTCTGGAACTGCATGAAGCCGGCGGGCGGCGGCGAGCCGGCCGGCAAGCTGATGGATGCGATCAACCTCGCCTTCGGCGATTTCGCCACCTTCAAGGACGAGTTCTCCAAGACCTGCGTCGGCACGTTCGGCTCGGGCTGGGGCTGGCTGGTGCAGCGCGCCGACGGCTCGCTCGCGCTGGTCAGCACGTCGAATGCGAACACGCCGGTCGCGGGCGACGACACGCCGCTGCTCACCTGCGACGTCTGGGAGCACGCCTACTACATCGACTACCGCAACGCCCGCCCGAAGTTCGTCGAGGCGTTCTGGAATCTCGTCAACTGGGACTTCGTGGCATCGAACATGAAGTAAGCGCAGGCGACCTGTGCAGACTGGACGGCCGGCATCCCCGGCCGTTCGCACGCATGGCCTATGGAGCGACGGCCATTCAGCCGCCGAGGCGTTCGATCACCGGCGCGACCTGCTCTTCACGCCCGAGCCGCTGCCCGACCCGGCGCAGTGGGTTTCCCAGCAATGCCGCATCATCCGCACACAGCGTGGCATGACCGACCTTGCGCCCATCGCGCGGCGACTTTCCGTAGTCATGCCAATGGCCGCCGGGTTCGCCGAGTACCGCGTCGGCCTCCGGCAGCTCGCCGACCCAGTTGAGCATGCAGGCGATGCCGCGCATGCGCGTATCACCGAGCGGGCGCCCCAACACGGCACGCAAATGGTTCTCGAACTGCGACGTCTCGCTGCCCTCGATCGTCCAGTGCCCGGAGTTGTGCACGCGCGGCGCAAGTTCGTTCGCCAGCAGCGATCCATCACGCAGGAAAAGTTCCAGCGCGAAGACCCCCACGTAGTCCAGCGCCGACGCGAGCCGCTCGGCGTGCGCAACGGCCTGCTGCGCGATGGCCTCGTCGACCTGCGCCGGAGCGAGGCTGGCAGACAGCACGCCGTCGACGTGCCAGTTCTCGGTGACCGGCCAGGCGCGGAACTCTCCCGAGCGCGAACGCACCGCGACGACCGACAACTCCCGCTCGAAATGCACGAAGCCCTCGAGGATCAGGCCGACGCGCGGCGCCTGCGCCCCGAGCGCCGCCCAGGCACCTGCAACGTCGCTCCGGCTGCGGATGCGGAACTGGCCCTTTCCGTCATAACCCAGGCGCCGGGTCTTGAGAATGGCCGGAAGCCCTATACGCGCGACGGCCGCCTCCAGCGATTGGAGTGAATCGACCGCAGCGAACGGCGGTACCGGGATCCCGAGCTCACCAAACAGTGTCTTTTCGGCGAGGCGATCCTGCGCGATGGCAAGTGCATGGGGATTGGGATAGACATCGATGCGCCCACTGAGCCAGCGCGCCGACTCGGCTGGCACGTTCTCGAAATCGAACGTGGCGACATCAACGCGCGACGCGAATTCGGTGAGCGCGGCATGGTCGCGGTAATCGCCGACCACCATCGGTGCGAACTGGCCGGCACAGGCATCGGCCGCGCTGTCCATCACCAGGAAGCGCACACCGAGCGGCGCACCGGCCAGTGCCATCATGCGAGCGAGCTGGCCACCGCCCAGGATGCCGACGGTGGTCACTGGCGCGGGTCGGACTGGAGCATCACGTCGTCCGTCTGCTGTGCGCGGAAGGCCTCCAGCGCCGCGCGGACGGCGGGCAGGTCATGGGCCAGCATCGCGGCGGCAAAGAGCGCTGCATTGGCCGCGCCTGCCTGACCGATCGCGAACGTGGCGACCGGGATACCGGCCGGCATCTGCACGATGGACAACAGCGAGTCGAGGCCGTTGAGCGCGCGGCTCTGTACCGGCACGCCGAGCACCGGCACGGCCGTCTTGGCGGCGAGCATTCCGGGCAGATGTGCCGCACCGCCCGCACCGGCGATGATCGCGCGTAATCCGCGGGTCGCGGCGGTGCTGGCGTACTCGAACAGTGCATCCGGGGTCCGGTGTGCGGATACCACCCGGACCTCGTGCGGCACGTCGAGCGACTCCAGGCGCGACGCGGCGTGCTGCATCGTCTCCCAGTCCGAGCGCGAGCCCATCACGATGCCGACCAGCGGCGAAGCCTGTTGCGATGCGGGCATTGGTCGTGTCCGGAAGCAAAGCCGTATTCTAATCGGCCCGAACCCCGATGCCCGCCATGGACCGCAAGCTGCTCGACCTGCTGGCCTGCCCTGCCACCCGTCAGCCATTGCAGCCGCTGGAAGCCGCCCGGCTTCGTGCGCTGAACGGTGCGATCGCTTCCGGCGGCGTGCGGCGTGCCGACGGCCAGCCGCAACGCATGCCGATCGACAGCGCACTGGTCACCGCGGACGGACGCATCGCCTACCGCATCGACGATGGCATTCCCGTGCTGCTCACCGGGGAATCGATCGACCTGTCATCGCTGCAGACCCTGCCGTGAACCCGCCGCGTGCGCCCGACGCAGTGACTGTCGACGCGGATGTACGGCGTGCACTCGACGAGGATATCGGCACGGGCGACGTCACGGCCGCGCTGTTGCCGGAGATCGCCGACACCGCCTACCTGCTGTGCAAGGAACCCGCGCTGATCTGCGGCCGCCCCTGGTTCGACCGCTGTCACCAGCAGCTGGACCCGGGGGTGCGGATCGACTGGCATGTCGGCGAAGGCACGCAGGTCGAGGCTGGCACGCACCTGGCGACACTCGAGGGCCGCGCGCGCGCGCTGGTCACCGCCGAACGTGCCTCGTTGAATTTCCTGCAGACGCTCTCCGCGACGGCGACGGTGACGGCAGCCTATGTCGCGGCGGTATCCGGCACCGGCGCAAGGATCCTCGATACGCGCAAGACATTGCCGGGCCTGCGGCAGGCGCAGAAATACGCGGTCCGCATCGGTGGAGGAGACAACCACCGCATGGGCCTGTTCGATGCGGTGATGCTCAAGGAGAACCACATCCGCGCGGCGGGGTCGATCGCTGAAGCGGTAGCCGGAGCCCGTGGGCGTTACCCGGCGCTTCCGGTGATCGTCGAAGTCGAGTCGATCGACCAGTTGCATGAAGCGCTGGCGTCGGCCTGCGACCGGATACTGATTGATGACTTCGATGCCCGGATGCGGCGCGAGGCCGTGCGCATCGCGGCAGGCCGCGTTCCGCTGGAAGTCTCCGGCGGGGTGGATCTGGCCACCGTGCGTGCTATCGCCGAAGACGGGGTCGACTGCATCTCCATCGGCGGCCTGACCAAGCACGTACGCGCGATCGACCTCTCCCTCAAGCTGGGGCGCCGCCCCGCCTGAGTTTTCCCCGGGCTCAGAGCGCCAGTACGATCGCGCCAGCGAGCAGCACCATGCCCACCACCAGGCCCCACAGCAGGCGCGGGTCGAGCCGTGACCGCATGGAGTCAGGGGCGGCGGCCTCGGCAGGCTCCGCGTCCTGCACGGTCGCGATCAGGCGGAAACGCAACGTATCGAAGCCGATCTCGTCGCCGGCACGTGCTTCGGCATGCAACACCCGCCTGCCATTGACGAACGTACCGTTGGTGGATCCGAGATCCTCGATCTGCACGCCTTCATCGCTCGGCAGCATGCGTGCATGCAGGCGCGAGATTCCCGTTTCGTCCAGCCGCACGGCGCATTCCGGCGCCCGGCCCACGGTGGTGGGCCCTGCCAGCGCGAAGCCGCGTCCGAACAGTTTCCCGGAAACGCCACGCAGCATGAAGCGCGGCAACGCGGGCCGCACGGTGGTCGCGAACAGATCGTCATTGGCCGGTACGGCAGGCGAGCGCACTGCACCCGCTCCAAGCGCGACATTCTCCATGTTCGCCAGCCGCGCCTCCCAACGATCGAAAGCCACGCGATCGCCATCGCGAAGCGCGATGAGGCCGTTGACCACCTTGCCATTCACGCTGACGTTCGCTTCCGCCGGGACGTCGAGCATCACGCCGGTGGGCGTCACGTGCAGGTGGCAGTGCCGGGGCTGGACCCCCGGCCGATCGATGACGATGTTCGCATCGGGCGCGGAGCCGACGCTGTTGACGCCAGGCTGGAGCACGACCTGCGGATGTTCTCCGCCCGGAAACACCAGCTTCATTGCAGAGCCCCCTGTTGACCGGACCGCCCCTTGTCCCCGGGCGCCTCGGCCGCCACAGTAACAAAATGCCTACCCTGATCGTGATGATGGTTTTCACAGCTCTGGCCGTCGCCTTCTGGAATGCCGGGCGGGCGGCAGCTGAACGTGCCGAATCCCTGGGACGCGACGCCTGTCGCACAGCCGGGGTGCAGTTACTTGACGAATCCGTGCATGCGATCGGGCTCCGCCCCTGCCGCAGGCCGGACGGCCAGCTTGGCTGGGAACGCACTTTCCGGTTCGACTACTCGCTCGACGGCAGTGACCGCCATGCCGGGCGAATGGTGCTGCGGGGCGACCGGCTGGTCGCCTTCAGCGGGCCGGTGCCTTCCGCCCCGCTCGTCTTCCGGCGCCCGTCTACTTGACGACGCGTAGATGCCCGCCCCGGGGCGGGCGCGTGGGCGCCGGCCCCTCCGGAGGTGGCGCATCCGGATCGACATTCGCGTCCTGCACGAGTTCAAGTGCAGGCGAGCTGCGTCCGTCGTCTCCTGTCGGGATGTCGTCGACCACGTCGTCCGCCGAACCATCTTCCGGAGGCAGCGCCATGCCCTGCCCGTTCTCGCGCGCATAGATGGCGAGCACCGCGGATACCGGAACCGAGACCGAATGGCTTACGCCGCCGAAGCGCGCGCTGAAGCGGATCACGTCATTGCCCATCTCGAGGCTGGCGACTGCGCGTTGCGCGACATTGAGCACGATGCGCCCATCCTTCACGGCGTGACGTGGCACCTGCACCAGCGGCCTGCCCGCATCGACGAGCAGGTGCGGGGTGAGGCCGTTTTCCGCGATCCACTCGTACAGCGCCCGAAGAAGATACGGGCGATGGCTGGTCATCGGGATGTCTTCGCTCATGTGTCCAAGTGTACGGCAGGGGCCAGCCTGCGCCGAGCCCGGGGTTGATACGCCGCACCATGAAAAAGCCCGCCAATCGGCGGGCTTCGTCAGTGCGGATCGCCATCAGGCCGGCAGATCACGAAGCTTGCGCTCCTGCTCGGTAAGGCTGCGCGTGAACCCCGGATTGCGGAAGATCCGGTTGCCGTAGTCCTCGATGACCTTGCCATCCTTCGGCAGCGGAATGCCGAGCGCGGGCAGGCGCCAGACGATAGGCGCCATCGCGCAATCGGCGAGGCTCATTTCGGGATTCAGGAAGAACTTGCTCGCCTTGAACAATGGCACCGATGCAATGAGCAGTTCCTTGAGACGTTTCCGCCCGGCCTCGGCCTGCGCCTTGTTACCGAGTTGGATCGCCTGCACCTGCGGCACCCAGTCGTGCTCGAGCCGCAGCATCGCCAGGCGCAGCCGCGCGCGCGACAGCGGATCGACCGGCATCAGCGGCGGATGCGGATAACGCTCGTCGAGGTACTCGCTGACCACGCTGGCCGCGTACAGAACCAGATCACGCTCGACAAGCGTCGGCACCGACTGGTACGGGTTCAGGTCGATCAGGTCTTCGGGCGGATTCTGCGCATCGACCGGGATCAGGTCGTACGTCACGCCCTTCGCCGCGAGGACGAGGCGCACGCGGTGGCAGAGAACGCAATCGGTAGAGGAAAACAGGGTCAGGGTATTACGCATACGTGGACTCGCCGCCATCGTCGACCTCGATCGACCGGATACCGCCGGCCGCAAGGCGCCGCCCGCGCCTTGCGGGCAGTCGCCACGGTCTCGAGTCACGGCGCGCCGAGATGCCCGTCCCCACGGGCACCACCGCCACGCCGTGGCTCAGTGCTCCACGTCGCGCCAGTATTCCTGTTTCAGCAACCAGGCGAGAAACGTGAGCAGGGCCAGGAACAGCACAACCCAGACGCCGATCGACTGGCGCTTAAGGGCCGCTGGCTCGCCGGCGTACTCGAGAAAAGTGGTGATGTCGCGCGCGGCGCGGTCGAAACCATCGGCGTCCAGCGTGCCGGGCTGCGTGACCTTGAGGCCGATGACAGGGCGATCACCCGTCTGCGCGTCCGCCTTGCCGAACTCGGCATGCTGCAGGCCCTGGAGTTGCCAGAGCGGATTGGGCATGGAGACATTTGGAAAGACGGTGTTGTTCCAGCCTACCGGACGCGACTCGTCCAGGTAGAACGATTTGAGGTACGTATAGACCCAGTCCGAGCCCCGCACGCGGGCGATGAGACTGAGGTCTGGCGGCTGCTTGCCGAACCAGTCGTTCGACTGCGGCGGCATCGCCGTCTCGATCGTTTCACCGAACTTCGCGCCGCTGAAGTTGAGGTTCTTCATGACCTCGTCTTCGCCCAGGCCAAGGTCTTCGCCCATGCGCGAGTAGCGCAGGTATTTGAGCGAGTGGCAGCCCGAGCAGTAGTTCATAAACAACTGCGCGCCGCGCTGCAGCGAGGCGGGGTCGCCGATGTCGGTACCCGCAGCCTGCAGGTGGCCACCTTCCGCCGCAGCGGAAGGCAATGCGATCGCGAAGCCGAACGCGAGCATCGCCAGCGAATTCAGGACACGCATCTTCAGGGATCCGGACACCATGGAAAAGATGGAGGTCTTCGAGGCCATGTCAGTCATGCATCGTCACCCGCGACGGCACCGGCCGGGTCCGGTCGATCCGGGTCCAGATCGGCATGGTGATGAAGAACATGAAGTAGAGGAACGTCAGCACGCGGCCGATGATCGTCTCCACCGGATCGGTGCCGGGGCCAGCGCCGATCTTGCCGAGCCACAGGAAGCTGATGGCGAGGACGCCGAGCATGATTTTCGAGATCAGGCCGCGGTAGCGGATCGAGCGGACGGGGCTCCGGTCCAGCCATGGCACCAGGAACAGCATGATGATCGCGCCGAACATCACCGAGACGCCGCCGAGCTTGTTCGGGATCACCCGCAGCATCGCGTAGTACGGGGTGAAGTACCACGTCGGCTTGATGTGCGCCGGTGTCACCAGGCGGTTGGCTTCGGTGAAGTTGTCGTGTTCCAGGAACCAGCCGCCGACCGTGGGTTCGAAGAAAATCACGAACGCGGCGATCATCAGGAAGAACCCGACGCCGACCATGTCCTTGACCGTGTAGTACGGGTGGAAGGGGATTCCGTCCTTCGGCGCGGTAGCCGACCAGCGGTTCCCCTTGGGGCCGTACTTGATGTCGATGCCGTCCGGATTGTTGGAACCCACTTCATGCAGGGCGCCAAGATGCAGGACGACCAGCAGCAGCAGCACGAGTGGCAGCGCGATCACGTGCAGCGCGAAGAACCGGTTGAGCGTCGCGTCGCCGGGCAGGTAGTCACCCATGATCCATTCGGTCAGGCCATTGCCGATGACCGGGATCGCGCCGAAGAGCGAAATGATGACCTTCGCACCCCAGAACGACATCTGGCCCCACGGCAGCACGTAGCCCATGAAGGCCTCGGCCATCAGCACGAGGTAGATCACCATGCCCAGCAGCCAGACCAGCTCGCGCGGCTTCTTGAACGAACCGTACATCAGGCCGCGGAACATGTGCAGGTAGACGACGATGAAGAACAGCGAGGCGCCGGTGCTATGCATGTAGCGGATCAGCCAGCCCCACTCCACGTCGCGCATGATGTACTCGACCGACGCGAAGGCCTCTGCCGCGCTGGGCTTGAAGTGCATCGTCAGGAAGATGCCGGTCACGATCTGGTTGACCAGCACCAGCATCGCCAGCGAGCCGAAGTAGTACCAGACGTTGAAGTTTTTCGGGGCGAAGTACTCCGTCATGTGCTTGCGGTAGGCGACGCCCGCGTTTGGCGCGCGGTCGTTGAACCAGTTCACCAGCCCGGTGACCAGCCCCTTGGCGATGTTGTTCGGCGCCGACTTCTGGTCGTTGCTCATGGACATGTCAGGCGGCTCCCGCGTTGCCGGACTGCGAGGGATCGACGCCGATCACGATGGTGTTGTCGTTCTCGTAATGATGCGGTGGCACGGCCAGGTTGGTCGGTGCCGGCACGCCCTGGAAGACACGCCCGGACATATCGAAGCGCGACTTGTGGCAGGGGCAGAAATACCCACCCTTCCATTCGGGATCGAACGGCTCGGGGCGGATCTCGGCCTTCATTTCCGGTGAGCAGCCCAGGTGCGTGCACAGACCGACGAGGACCGAGACGTCGGGCTTGATCGAGCGGTATTCGGGATTGCCCTTCAGCACGTAGGCCGGCTGCTGGTCCGGGTTCTGGGACTTCGGGTCGCGCAGACGCGAATCGAGCGTCGGCAGCACCTGCAGGGTGGCCTTCGAGCGGCGCACGATCCAGATCGGCTGTCCACGCCACTCCATGATCAGGCGCTGGCCCTCGGCCAATGCGCTGATATCCGCGGTGACCGGGGCGCCGGCGAGCTTGGCCCGGGCGCTCGGGTTCCACGACTTGATGAAAGGCACTGCCGCAAACCCAGCACCCACCGCGCCGACCACCGCGGTCGTCGCCGTCAGGAACCGGCGCCGCCCCGTATTGATCGGCTCGATGATTGGCTCGCTGACCCCTTCGTTGGCCATCCGGCACTCCGAAATCTGTTCGACATGGGCCGCCGCGGAGCGGTTGCGCCGCGCGGCTGATAAAGACGCGGAAGTGTAACGGAATGGTGAACGGCCCGACAATCCGTCGGGCCCCTTCGCCGCTCTCAGCGCAGGACGGGAGCGCTGCGGTAGCGGTCGGCGAGCAGGGATACGCGTTGCACGTACCTCTGGGTCTCGTTGTACGGAGGAATGCCGCGGTATTTGTCGACAGCGCCCTCTCCGGCGTTGTAACCGGCGGCGGCGAGGGCGAGGTTGCCGTTGAACCGCTTGAGCAGGAAGGCGAGGTACTGGACGCCGCCGCGGATGTTCTGCGCCGGATCAAAGGCATTGAGGACGCCGAACCGGCGGGCGGTGCCCGGCATCAGCTGCATCAGGCCCTGGGCGCCCACGCGCGAGAGCGCATTCGGATTGTAGGACGACTCGGCGTGGATGATCGCGCGGACGATCGCTTCGTCAACCCCGAACTGCGACGCGGCGGTCGTGATTTCGCTGCGGTAGGCGTCAGGCTTCAGGCGGATGGACGCGAAGTTCATGCCGGGTCGCGCGGCGCAGGCGAAACATGTCTCCATGTAGCTGTAGCGGATGGTGCGCACCGCGCTGGCATTCGCCACGCCTTGCGGACGGCGGCTCGAATAGTGACGGACGCCGCCCTCCATATAGGAGTAGATCTGCCCCTGCACGACACGCGGAGCGCCGGCTGTTACCGGGCCGGGGATAGCCGCTGCGGCGACAGGCGCGGTGTCCGTGTCGACCGGGCGGGACGGCACGAAATTGCTGGCCGCCACCATTGCCGGCCGTGCCGAACGGGCCGGCGCCGACCACGCGCGTTGCGACTTGCGGGGGCTGTACTGGCTGATGACGTGGCATCCAGCGCCGGGGATGCGCTTGCTGACGTAGCTGCGCGCACCGTCGACATCGCAGCGGTAGATGGTGCCGGCCCATGACGTGCCCGATGCGAGCAGTCCGGCGAGCAGAAGGAGGGCGGGTTTCTTCTTCATGGGGCCATCATTCCCCCTTCGCACTTTTTTCACAAGCCCTTGATCCGGTTGGGTTTGTTCATCTGCGGACGCGGTCACCC
>SCUY01000121.1 GCA_004322525.1 Lysobacter sp.
TGACCTTCCAGCTGCTGGCCAGCGACGCCGCCGCACGCCGCGGACGCCTCGCCTTCCCCCGAGGTGTGGTCGAGACGCCGGCGTTCATGCCCGTGGGCACCTACGGCTCGGTCAAGGGGGTCACACCGGAACAGGTCCGCGGACTCGGCGCGCAGATCATCCTGGGCAATACCTTCCACCTTTACCTGCGGCCAGGGCTCGACGTCATCGGCGACCACGGCGGCCTGCACGGATTCACCCGCTGGGCCGGGCCGATCCTCACCGATTCCGGCGGCTTCCAGGTGTTCTCGCTGGCGCATCGCCGCAGGATCACCGAGGAAGGCGTCACCTTCGCCTCGCCCACCGACGGCGCGAAAGTGTTCCTCGGCCCGGAGGAGAGCATGCGGATCCAGAAGGTGCTGGATTCGGACATCGTGATGATCTTCGACGAGTGTCCGCCCGTGCAGGTCGACGGCAAGCCGGTCGATGCGGAAGTGGTGCGCCGCTCGATGGAGCTCTCGCTGCGCTGGGCCGAGCGCAGCCGCCGCGCACACGACGGCAATGACGCCGCGCTGTTCGGCATCGTGCAGGGCGGCGTGCACCATGACCTGCGCACGCGTTCGGCGGACGGGCTGAAGGCGATCGGCTTCGACGGCTATGCGATCGGCGGGCTCGCGGTCGGCGAGACCGAGGACGAGCGCAACGCCATGCTCGACCACACGTGTCCCCAGTTACCCGTCGATCGCCCGCGTTACCTGATGGGCGTCGGGCGCCCCGAGGATCTTGTCGAATCGGTCGCGCGCGGTGTCGACATGTTCGACTGCGTGATGCCGACGCGTAACGCGCGCAATGGCCATTACTTCACTTCGACCGGCACAGTCCGGGTGCGCAATGCGAAATACGAGCGCGACATGCGCCCGATCGAGGAGGGCTGCGACTGCTACGCCTGCGCCAACGGCTATACCCGCAGCTACCTTCGCCACCTCGACCGTTGCAACGAGATGCTCGGCCCGATGCTGGGCACGCTGCACAACCTGCGTTATTACCAGCGCCTGATGGCGCAGATGCGCGAGGCGATCGAGGTGCAGCGCTTCGAGGCCTTCCGCCAGGGTTTCTATCGCCTCCGCGAGGCTGCCGGCGCCGCGTGAACCCGCCTGGTCGCCCGGCGCGGCGGTGGCCTCGGGGGCGCATGGCATAATCCCGGGTCGCTTTCACCGGATATGTCCATGTCGCTTCTCGACCTCCTCATTCCCACCGCCCATGCACAGGCCGCGGGCACCCCCGCAGGCCCCGGCTTCAGCAGCCTGCTGCTGCCGATCGTGCTCGTCGGCGTCATGTACTTCCTGATGATTCGCCCGCAGATGAAGCGCGCGAAGGAGCACAAGGCCATGCTCGACAAGCTCTCGCGCGGCGACGAGGTGCTCACCAGTGGCGGCATCGCCGGTGTGGTGACCGATATGGGCGACAACTTCGTGACGGTGGAAATCACCGATGGCGTGCGCGTGCGCGTTCAGCGCGCGGCGATCGCGAACGTCCTGCCCAAGGGCACCTTGAAGGCGGCCTGAGCCGCCCTTACACGGTCGATGCGGCGGCGAGCCGCCCTGGAAAAACCCGATGCTGACCTACGCGCGCTGGCAATACGCCGTCCTCGTGATCGTCCTGGTGCTCAGTGCGCTCTATGCGCTGCCCAATGCGTTCCAGAAGGATCCCTCCATCCAGATTTCCGCACCGAAAGGCGCGCTGGTCGATGCGGCCCTCAAGTCGCGTACATCCACCCTGCTTCGCCAGGGGGGCGTGACGCCGAAAGCCATCGAGACACGTGACGGCGACCTGCTGGTACGCCTGACAGGCACAGCCGAGCAGACCCGTGCGGCGGACGTACTGCGCCCGCTCGAGGCGGACCGTTACCAGGTCGCACTGAGCCTCGCCCCGACGGCGCCGGCGTGGTTGTCGGCCCTCAATGCCAAGTCGATGCCGCTGGGCCTCGACCTGCAGGGTGGCGTGCATTTCGAGCTGCAGGTGGACCAGGATGCCGCGCTGCAGAAGCAGCTGGATACCTATGTCGAGGACATGCGCGTGCAGTTGCGCGACGCCGGCGTGCACTTCACCGGAGTCAACCGTACGGGGGCTGCCGCGATCCGCGTCAACCTGTCCAATCCGGGCGAGATGGACAAGACCGCGTCGTCGCTTCGTCAGAGCTATCCCCTGTTCGTGCAGGACGTGCAGGGCACCGAGCTCCTGTTGTCCATCCCCGATGCGGAGATCGCCCGTATCAAGCGTGACGCGATCGAGCAGAACCTCACGACGTTGCGCAACCGCGTGAACTCGCTCGGCGTGGCCGAGCCGGTGATCCAGCGGCAAGGCGTCGACCGCATCGTCGTCGAGCTTCCGGGACAGCAGGACACGGTGGAGGCCAAGCGCCGGATCGGCGCCACGGCGACGCTCGAGTTCCGCGCGGTGGTCGGAGACGAGGTGCAGGCCGCGGAGGCGGTGACGTCGAACTCGATTCCGCCCGGTGCCAAGGTGTACTACGACCAGGAACAGCGCCCGCTGCTGCTGTCCAAGCGCGTGCTGGTCTCCGGCGACCAGCTCACCAATGCGATTCCCCAGATCGACCCGCAGTCCGGCACGCCGAGCGTCAGCATCTCGCTCAATACGGCCGGCGGAAAGCGCATGCTCGAACATACCCTCGACAATGTGGGCAAGCGCCTCGCCGCCGTCTATGTCGAGCAGATTCCGATCACCGAGATGGTGAACGGCCGCGAGGTGAAGACCACGCGGACCGAGGAGCGCGTCATCAGTTCTCCCGTCATCCAGGGTGTGTTCGGCAAGGATTTCCAGACCACCGGCCTGACCACGGAGGAGGCCGGTGACCTCGCCCGCCAGCTGAAGTCCGGCGCGCTCGCTGCACCGATGTTCTTTGTTGCCGAACGCGTGATCGGCCCGAGCCTCGGCCGCGACAACATCGAGCGTGGGCTTCGCGCGGTGGTCTTCTCCTTCGCTTTCGCGCTGCTGTTCTTCCTCTTCTACTACCGCATGTTTGGCGTGATCACGTGCCTGGCGCTGATGATCAACCTGCTTGCGCTCGTCGCGGTCATGTCGTTGTTCGATGCGACACTCACGCTGCCGGGCCTGGCCGGTATTGCGCTGACCGTCGGCATGTCGGTGGATGCGAACGTCCTCATCAACGAGCGCATCCGCGAGGAACTGCGGGCGGGCATGCCACCACAGGCCGCGATCGCGACCGGTTACGAGAAGGCGGCTGGCACGATCGCCGACGCGAACCTCACCGCGATCCTGGCTGGCGTCGCGCTGTTCGCATTCGGCACCGGGCCTGTAAAGGGCTTCGCCGTCGCGCTGATCGTCGGAATCCTGACCTCTATGTACACGGCGGTGTCCGCATCGCGCGCCATCGCCACGTTGATCTATGGCGGCCGCCGCAAACTCAAGTCGATCGCCATCTGATCCGCCCGCCTGCATGCGCAGGCGGTGCATGACTCCACGGGAAGCGTGAATGAAGCCCTTCAATGTTTTTCCATATGACAGCGCGTTCAACTTCATGCGCCTGCGCTGGGTATCGCTGGCGGTAGCCGCTGCGATCATGCTGGTGGCGATCGGCGCGATGTTCACGAACGGCTTCAATCTCGCACTGGATTTCAGTGGCGGCACGGGCGTTGAACTGCGCTTCGCCGCACCGGTGAACGTCGACCAGATGCGCGGACAACTGCAGAAGGCCGGGTATGCGGAGGCGCAGGTGCAGGCATTCGGAGCGAGCAACGAGCTGCTGGTGCGGCTGCCGAACAAGGCCGGGCGTGGCCACGGCGACGTCACCAGCAACCTCGATGCGACGGCCGCGGCGGTCGCGCGGGCCGCGTCGAGCCCCGGCAACCCGGCGGAAGTCCGGCGCAGCGCCGAAATCAGCCCGCAGGTCGGCAACGAACTGTTCGAGAAGGGCGCATGGGCGCTGATGTTCGTGGTGCTCGGGTTCCTGATCTACATCTCGTTCCGCTTCGAATGGAAGTTCGCTGTCGCGGCGATCATCACCACCCTTCACGACGTGGTGGTGGTGCTGGGCTGGTTCGCACTCAGCGGCCATGAGTTCGACCTGACGGTGCTCGCCGGCGTTCTGTCGGTCATGGGGTATTCGATCAATGACACGATCGTGGTCTTCGACCGCGTGCGCGAGAACTTCCGCTCGATGCGCGGCTCGTCAGCCGATGTACTGAATGCTTCGATCAACCAGACGCTGTCACGAACGGTCATCACCTCGTTCGTCGCCTTCCTCACCGTGTTCGCGCTCTACCTCTATGGGGGCGGCTCGCTGCGTGGGATGGCGGAATCGCAGATCCTGGGTATCGTGATCGGCACGCTGTCGTCGATCTTCGTTGCCTGCCCGCTGCTGCTGTGGCTGGGCGCGAGCAAGCAGGATCTGATGCCGAAGGTGCGCGACGAGGCGGAACTGGCCCGTCGCCCCTGACCGGGCGCATGGGCGGGATGAAAGGCAAGAAAAAGGCCGCAGTGATGCGGCCTTTTTTCTTCTGCAACCGCTACCGCGGGTGATGGATCAATCGAACGCGGCGGCGTAGCCGGAATCGACGATGCGCTTTTGCAGCTCGTCGCAGATCTTGATGTTGCCGGCCACCAGCGGCCGCCCCGCCAGCCCGCGGTTGTCCATCGGCCCCGTGCTGCGGCCGCGGAAATCGACCACCTTGCCGCCTGCCTCGCGCACCATCAGCGCACCGGCGGCGATGTCCCACGGCTTCAGCCCGGCCTCGAAATAGGCGTCGGCGCGGCCACAGGCGACATAGGCGAGGTCGAGCGCGGCAGAGCCGGTGCGACGGATGTCCTCCACCTCCACCAGCAGCCCGTCGATGCACCTGAGCTGGGCACTGGCGCGCTCGCGCTCGCGCGGCGGAAACCCGGTGACGAGCATCGCGCCGCCCAGGTCCTTGCGCTCGGCCACGCGGACGCGCTTGTCGTTGAGCACCGTGCCCGCGCCACGGCTCGAAGCGAAAATCTCATTGCGCACAGGATCGAATACGAGGCCATGGACCGGCTCGCCGTTCTCGCACAGCGCGATCGAGACGCAGAAGTGCGGAATTCCGCGCAGGTAATTGCTGGTGCCGTCGAGGGGGTCGATGACCCAGGTGAAGCGCGCGCGCGCGCTGGAGTTCAACGGGCCGCTCTCCTCGCCCAGGATCGCGTAGTCCGGCGTGGCGCGACGGAATTCCTTGATGATCTCTTTCTCGGCGAGGCTGTCGACTTCGCTCGCGAAGTCCATGCGGCCCTTCTCGACGACGTTCAGCGCATCCAGCTTGTGCATGTGCCGCAACAGGACATTGCCGGCGGCGCGCGCGGCCTTGGTCATCAAGGTGATGGCGGGTTTCTGCATGGGAGCGTGGAGTCCGGGCGCGCTGGCCGTGGAAAAGAGCGATCCCGCCTCGCTGGCGGGGCGCGAAGCTTACCATTGACGCCATGACCGCCGATTTCATGACCTTGGCCGCGCAGCGCATCCGCATCGTGCTCGTTGGCACCCAACATCCCGGGAATATCGGCTCGGCTGCGCGTGCGATGAAGACGATGGGGCTCGCCAGGCTGTTTCTGGTGGCGCCGGAGCGGCCGCTCGACGGCGAGGCGTTCGCGCTGGCAGCCGGGGCCAACGATGTGCTGGATGGGGCCTGCATCGTGGACGGGCTCGCCGAAGCGCTGGCCGGTTGCCATCGCGTGCTCGGCTGCACGGCACGCAGCCGGCGCGTGGCCTTGCCGGAGTCCACGCCGCGCGATGCCGCGGCCGACCTCATCGGGGCGGCCCTCAGGGGGGATGTCGCGCTGGTATTTGGCCGTGAACGCACCGGATTGACCAATGACGAACTCCATCTCTGCCATGGCGCCGTGCATATCCCGGCCAACCCCGATTACAGCTCGCTCAACCTGGCGGCCGCGGTGCAGGTGCTCGCCTACGAGATCCGGCTGGCCATCCTTGCCGGGGCGGAGCTGGACCGTGACAGGCCGGGGGATCCAGCGGCCTCCCATGAGCAGATGGAGGGCTTCTACGCACAACTCGCCGAAACGCTCGATGCGATCGACTTCCACAAGGGCCGCGCGCCCGACAGCGCCATGCGCAAGCTGCGGCGCCTGTTCAACCGGGCATCCCCGGACGAGCGCGAAGTCCGGCTGCTGCGCGGTGTCCTCGCCGATGCCCAGCGCATCGCGCGGATCGCCGCTGATCGCCGCCCGGCGGAAACCCCCGCAGTACCGGGCGCCCGCGGATTGGATTAGGCTGGGCCGGGGAATTTCCGGGCGTATGTCTTGATCGCGCGATCCATCCGCATCGTCTGCCTGGTGCTGGGCCTGATCCTCGCGACGTCGGTCGCGGCGGCGCCTGACCCATCGTCCGGCGTACTGGTGCTCGGGCGCATCAGCGACAACCCGCGTGCGCACTACGAGCAGCTCAAGCCACTGCTCGACTACGTGGTGCCGCGCATGGCGGACGTGGGTATCCGCGAAGGCCGCATCCTGATGGCGCGCGACACCCAGCAGATGGCGAGTTACATGCGGCGTGGCCGCGTCGACTGGGTGACCGAGACGGCGGGCACCGCCATGCTGCTCCAGCAGCGCGCGGGCGCCCGGCCGCTGCTGGTGACCGAACGTGACGGCGTGAGCCATTACCACAGCCTGTTTTTCGCGCGGCGCGATCGCGGCCTCACCGGGCTCGACGACCTGCGCGGCCGTCGCGTGGCATTCCAGCGGCCTTCGTCGACCAGCGCCTATTTCGTTCCCGCCGCGACGTTGCTGGCCAAGGGCGTCACGCTGGAGATCCTGCTTTCGCCGGATGACCAGCCCAGCCCCGGCGCAGTCGGCTACCTGTTCGCGCGCTCGGAGCTCAACATCGCGACGTGGGTGCACAAGGGGCTGGTCGATGCCGGGGTAATGAGCAACCTCGACTGGGAGCAGCCGGGCCGCGTACCGGGCACGTTCAAGCGCGACTTCGTGGTGATCGGCCGCACGGCGGACTATCCGCGCGCGGTCGAGGTGGTACGCGACAATCTTGACGAGCGTGTGGCGCTGCGGTTGCGCGAAGTCCTCCTGCAGGCGGCTGCCGACCCGCAGGCCCGTGATGCGCTGTCGAGCTTCTTCGGAACCACCCGTTTCCTGCCGATGGACCCGGCCTCCCGCAGGGCACTCGAAGACATCGGACGGGGGGTCGCACGCGTGCGCGCGGACGTCGAATGAAGTTACGGCTCGGCCTCCAGGCGCAGTTCTTCGCGATGGTCGCGCTTTCCGTCGTCAGCGTGGCCGCGCTGATGGTGCTGTTCTGGGTGCGCCAGCAGGAGATGCAGTCGCTGGTCGAGGACGTGTCCAAGCAGGCCACCGACCAGGTTCTCGATGCGAACCTCCACGGCCGCGCGGAAACCGGCGTGGAGCGTCTGGCCGAGTCACTCGCCAACCCGCTCTATTACTTCGATCTCGACCAGGTGGGCGAAATCGCGCGCGCCACCCTGCGCCAGCCCGGCGTGCGCTACGTACTCGTATACGACGCCGACGGCAACATCCTGCACGACGGCACGCCGGATATCCCCAGCTATGGCAAGCGCATGGACGATGCGCTGGCCCGTGACGCGATCGCCGCGCGCGAACTGCATACCCAGACCACGCCACGGGTGATGGATGTTTCCGCCCCGGTTCTGATCGGCGACGCGCGGCTGGGGGGCGTGCGCGTCGGCTTCGATCGGCTCGATGGCCGCGGTGTACAGGAAGTCGTGATCGCCACCCTGCGCAAGCAGGTGCGGGAACTGGGGCACCGCCAGCTGCTCGCCATCCTGCTGCTGACCGGCGCGCTGCTCACGCTCGGTGGCGTGATGCTCGCGGTCATCCAGCGCAGCATGGTGCGCCCGATCAGCCAACTCGCCGATTCCGCGCGCGCGATCGAGGCGGGGCAGTTCGATACCGAAATGCCGGTGAGCCGCCGGCAGGATGAACTCGGCGACCTCGTGCGCGCTTTCGCCCGGATGGGCCAGAGCGTGTCGCGGCACAACCGCGACATCCGCCGCATGGCGTATACCGACGCCCTCACCGGCCTGGGCAACCGGCTGTCGTTCCGTGAGTTCCTCGATGCACGACTTCTGCAACTCGATGACATCGGCGAACAGCTCGCCCTTCTGTTCGCCGATATCGACGATTTCAAGCGCATCAACGACACCCTCGGGCATGACGTCGGCGATGAGGTGCTGCTGCAGGTGGCGCACCGCATTTCACGGGTGGCGGAGGATATCGGCGGCGCGGACGCGCGCGTGGCGCGCTTCGGCGGCGATGAATTCGTGATCCTGGTGGAAGGCGGCAACGTTCGCGAGATCGCGACCGCGCTGGCCGAACGCCTGGTAACGGTGCTGGCCGAGCCGATCGCCACCCGCGGGCGGCAGGTATTCATGGGCACGTCGGTGGGCATCACGCTGTTTCCGGATGATGCCGCGGGTGCGACCGCCCTGCTCAAGAACGGCGACATCGCGATGTACCAGGCGAAGGTGGCTGGCAAGAACTGCTATCGCTTCTACAGCCGGGCGATGAACGAGGCGGTCGAGCGACGCGTCCATCTCGAGAACGAACTACGCGGCGCGTGGGACCGCGGGGAACTGCGGCTGGTCTACCAGCCCGTGTATCGGCTGGCCGACCAGATGCTTGTCGGCGCCGAGGCGCTGCTGCGCTGGCGGCATCGCGAACAGGGCGTGATCGCGCCATCGGTGTTCATCGATGTCGCCGAGCAGAGCGGGCTCATCGAGACGATCGGGCCGCAGGTCATGCGCGCGGCATGCGGGGACGCGGCGCGCTGGGAGCGCGAGGCCACGTCTGGCCTGTCACCGCTTTTCGTTTCGGTCAATGTCTCGCCGCGTCAGTTGCGCAGCGGCGACCTGGCGAAGATGGTGGAGGCGAGCCTGCGCGATGCCGGATTGCCGGCGGACCGCCTGCATATCGAATTGACCGAGACCGCGGTGATCGGCGACGAGGCGCACGTCAGCCAGCTTCTTTCGCGAGTGCGTTCGATGGGTGTCAAGGTCTGGCTGGATGATTTCGGCACCGGCTTCTCGGGACTGAGCCACCTGCGCCGCGTTCCGGTGGATGGCGTGAAGATCGACCGCAGCTTCATTGCCGACGTGCTGCGCGATCCCGACGATCTCGCGCTGACCAGCGCGATCATTGCGATGGCGCATTCGCTCGGCATCACGGTGGTCGCCGAAGGCGTGGAAAAGGAAGGGCAGTACGCCCTGTTGCGCGAGCGCCGATGCGATCTCGCCCAGGGTTACTGGCTGGGGCATCCGATGGAGCTGGACGAATTCATCGCACTGGCGGCGAAGCCGGTCACTGCCTGATGTGCGCCGCCCGATCTAGGCACGTCGCCCGCGCTTGACCGCGTACATCGCTGCATCGGCGCGCGCGAGGATCTCCTCCGCATCCACTTCGCCATGTAGCGCCAGCACCGTGCCGATACTGGCCCCGTCGTAGTCGATCACGGTTCCGGCCGCGTCGAAGCGGCCCACTGTGCAGGCGGCCAACCGCCCGGCCAACACCTGTGAGGC
>SCUY01000122.1 GCA_004322525.1 Lysobacter sp.
GTCCGGGATTGTTCCCATTTCCGGGTGTCTGCGGAAGATGGGCCCAATCCACGTCCATTTCTACGGAAATTGAACCCGAACCTTTTGTTTGAATCGGCCACTTTTCCCTAATCGGTCGCAGGCTTCCGCGCGCGCTTGACCGCGAACATCGCGGTGTCGGCGTGGACGAGCAGAGGGCCCAGGTCGCGGCCGTCGGCAGGGTGGCTGGCGATGCCGACGCTGGCGTCCATGCTGACCGACTGACCGCGCAGCGAGAACGGCGCGTGCAGGCTGCGCATCAGGCTGGCGCAAACGGTGCCGGCGCACAGGGTGTCGCAGCCGGGCAGCAGAGCGACGAATTCGTCGCCGCCCACGCGCGCCACGAAGTCGCCCTGGCGCAGTGCCGCCCGCAGGCGTCGGGCGACTTCCTCCAGCACCACATCCCCGGCGGCGTGTCCCAGGCGGTCGTTGATCCGCTTGAAGCCGTCCAGGTCGAGGTACAGCACCGACAGCGGCGTCCCGGAGCGGGTGGCGGCAATACGCAGCCGGTCGAACGCATCGTGCAGGCTGCGGCGGTTGGGTAGACCGGTCAGCGGGTCGTGGTGCGCGCGGTGCGCCAGCTCCTCTTCCACGCGGCGCAGCTCGTTGATCTCGCGCGCTACTCCCAGCCGCACGCCGTACTGCGGCAGCCAGCGCGCCGACCACAACAGGTCGACGCTGTGCCCGTCCTTGTGGAGGTACCGGTTGCGAAAATGCCGTTGCGCTTCGCCCGCGGTCACGCGGCGCGCTTGGTCGAGCGTTTCTTCGCGGTCATCCGGATGCACCAGTTCGAAGATGCACCGGCCGATGAACTCGTCGCGGGTGTACCCCAGCAGGCCCTCGAACGCGTCATTGACGTAGAGCAGGGTGCCGCCGGCATCCACCACGCACACCGACTCGGGCAGCAGGCCCACCAGCTCCGCGAGCGGCGGCGGGTTGGGGCGAATCGGGGCGGGTGCGTCGATCATTGGAACGACTGTAGCGCCGCGAGGCGCAAACGCGAGGATCAGGCAAGCACGCAGGGGTTCGGGCCGGCGTTTTCTAGAGGCCGGGCCGTCCTGGGCTGGCCTGTCATGCGGCTGGATCGCGATCCCCGTCGCGTGTGAAGCGGCCGGCTGCGACGTCGTTGAGCAGGCGCTCCAATTCACCGGCGGCTACGGGTTTGACGAGGTGACGATCAAAGCCGGCTTCAGCAGTTCGATCGCGGTCGGACTGTTGGCCCCACCCGCTCAACGCCGACACGAGCCGCTCGCAAGCGTCGGCCTGCGCATGGGCCGACGGTGGCCGCGGGAGTTCGCGTGGGGCAGTGCAATCGGCATGGCGATGCTGCTTGCGGTGGCCGGGTTGATGGCGCTTAACTAGGTTCCTCCCTTTTACAAACCTGTCTTTGCCGCTTCGACACACCGCGTCGGGTACGTTCCGCCTATGCCAGCTCTCCAGGGTTCCCGCCGTTTCCGACGCATCATCGCGACCTTCGCGCTCGCGGCGTTGCTGGCAGCGTGCGCGCACCTACCGGCCGTGGTCATTCCGCAGGCGGTGCCGGCATCGTCCCGCCTCGTGGTCTTCGACATCGACGGCACGCTGACACCGACGGTCGCGAGGATCTTCACCGCCCGTCCGGATGCGTCCAACGTGGCACGGCTGTATGCGCAGCGGGGCTACCGCATCGTCTATCTCACCGCGAGGGCGCCGGCGTTGCAGGGCACGTTGCGGCGGTTCCTGTCGCACCATGCGTTTCCCGCCGGCGACCTCCTCGCGCCGAATAGCCGCGCGGAGTACCGGGCACCGGCGGCGTTCAAGGCGCGCGTGCTGGAGGGCTACCGCGTGCGTGGCTGGGATATCGCGGCGGCCTATGGGGATTCGTCGTCTGACTTCGAGGCCTACGCGAAGGTGGGCGTGCCCCGCGAGCGCGTGTTTGCCCTGCGGCGTGTAGGAGCTGCCGCGTGCCAGCCCGGCGCGTGGATCGCGTGCCTGCCGGGCTGGGAGCAGCGGCGGGCGGAACTGCTGGGCCCGGCGGCGACGGGCGACGGGCGACGCAGCGGCCGCGTGCCCGTTCCCGCGCCCGCCCATTGAACCGGCAGGCTGGCGGCGAGCGAAAGCAGAAGCGGAAGCGGAATCCACGGGGCACTTTCCCGTTCGCACGGGGCCGAGTGTGGCCCGTCGTCGTCGAAGGCAAGGACGTCGTATCCCAGTGTTCTTTTGCGTAGCCGCGACATGCTCAACGCGCTTGGCGAGTCGCCTCTTCCGCCCTGCCTGCTCCCCCTTTCGGTGTCGCCAGGGTAGCCAGTACAGCGAAACGGATCAGGTCTGCTTTCTGCGAGTGGCCGAGAAGGGCCGCGCCCTGTTTCTTCTCCATGCAGGCCCCATCGAGCTAGCCTTGAGACGTTCCGGAAGCAGCGAGGGATAAATGACTACTACCATCGTCGGCCTCATAACGCCCCATCTACTGCGCGTCATCGACTTCGCCAATGAAGCCGAAAAAGGTGTGAACGTGGATTGGCACGTGCGCGATGCGGTGTCCCGGACCATGGACGAGCTGGGCAACCAGTTCAACGCGCCCGTGTTGGTGACGGCGTATATCGATGGGCTGGAAGCCGCTGCAGGCCAGGCACCGAAAACACGCCCGGCGTACATGCGCGTGTTGCAGGTCGCAATCATCGCTGCCCGCAATCCCGCGTGACAGGGGAACCGAATCCGCGTTCATTGCAAGTTTCGTCGCGCTGATCTTTTCGTTCATCGCGTGCCGGGGTTTGTTCAATTTCCGCGAAATCCCTGAATTCCGCGGTCACCCTCTGCTAACAGTGCTTTTGAAATGATGTCGGTGTCGCGTTCCTGCGGCAGTAACCAAAGGAGAAGACACATGGACAACAAGCGCACCGAAGGCCTGGCCCATGAAGTGAAGGGTTCGGTCAAGGAAACGACCGGCAAGCTGACGGGCAACCGTTCGCAGCAACTTGAAGGCAATCTCGAGAAGAATGCCGGCAAGATCGAGCGCAGCGTCGGCCGTGCCCAGGACGATGTCCGCTC
>SCUY01000123.1 GCA_004322525.1 Lysobacter sp.
GAAGGCGATGCGTCGGTGGATGCCGGCGACAGGCAGCCCTGGCTCGACCTTCTCGCCGCGCAGCGCAGCCTGATCGATGAACTGCGCACCGCGCGCGATGACGCCGGCCGCGCGCTCGATCGCATGGGCCGCGACCGTCGTGGCATGGCGGCGTATCTCGGAAACACCGAATGAGCCCGGAGGCCGCGCGCCAGGCGCTGTTCGATGATGTGATCGCCACCGTCGAGAGCCGGCCCGCCGTCCTGTTGCCGGAAGCTCCGGATGCATCGCGTCGTCGTGGGCTGGCCACGCGTGCGGAAGCCCTGCTGCGCGCACTGGCGCTGGTCGAGGACGGCCGACCCGACGAACCCGAGGAACATGGGCAGGCCGATCCGGCCCTGCGTCGTCTGGAAGCCAAGGTCGATCTGCTGGTAAGCCTGGTCGGCAGCCTGCTGCAGCGCGAGCAGACGCCCGACCCGCTGCGCACGCTGCAATGGTCCGCGCGCGGTGCCTCGATCGAGCTGCCGATGGATGCTCCCGCACTGGCAGCCGCCGGGGCCATCGCCATGCTGCGCCTGCACCTGTCCGATGCCCTGCCCGAGCCCTTGCAACTGCCGGTGCGGGTGCTCGCGGTGGAACCGTCGCCTGCCGGGCGGCGCCTGTTCCTCCAGTTCGACCACCTGCCGCCGTCGCTCGAAGCCCTGCTCGAACGCCACCTGTTCCGCACCCACCGCCGTGCGATCGCCGAAAGCCGGCGACAGCGTTAGCAGTCCACCGGCCATCGCCGGCTTGGCGTCATTGCACCCAGTCCGCTAAGGTCGGGACAGACACCTGCCGGCCGCATCGCGTGCGCGTACTGATCTGCGATGACCACACCCTGATCCGCGCCGGCCTGCGCCGCCTGGTGGAATCGTTCGATGGCATCGAGGTCGTGGCCGAGGCGGCGGGCGCCGACGAGGTGGTCATCCGCGCCCGCGAGCACGGCCCGGACGTCATCCTGCTCGATCTGTCGATGCCCGGCCGCAATGGCTTTGAAGCCCTGACCGAGCTGCGCCGGGTCGCTCCGGACTCCGCGGTGGTGATCATGTCGATGCACGACGATGTCGCCCACGTGCGCGAAGCGCTGGCCTGCGGCGCGAGTGGTTTCGTGGTCAAGGAGGCCGCGCCGGGAGAACTCGAGATCGCGCTGCGGGCCGCGCAGGCGGGCCGCCTGTTCCTCAGCCCGCAGGTATCGGCCTCGATGCTCGCGGCGGGCGCGCCGGGGCTGCGTCGCACCGCGTCTGATCCGGGCAGCCTGTCACCGCGCCAGCGCGAGATCCTCACCGCCCTCGGTGCGGGGCGCACGACCAAGCAGATCGCCGCCGATCTCGGCATCAGCATCAAGACGGTCGAAACGCACCGCGCACGGCTGATGGAAGCCCTGGGCTGCCGCAATGCCGTTGAACTGCTGCGGGCCGCGGTGCAATGGAGCGACCGCGTCTGAGGTCAAAGGCCGCTGACCGGCGGCAGCCCCAGCCAAGGCGATGGCTTCCACGGAAACCGGCGGATTTCCGCCAATGGTGTCGGGGTATCCCTGACACGCCCCATGTCGCGACCTCCACCCTGTGGGGTCCACCCCGATTCGTGCATTGGCACGCGTCCTGCACCATCGCCTGCAGGATTCATGCCGCACTCATGTTCGCATTGGGGAGATCAACCGATGAAGGCGACTGTCAGAACGCAGATGTCGCAGTCCCTCAACCTGACGCCGCAGTTGCTGCAGTCGATCCGGCTGCTGCAGCTCACCGCGCCCCAGCTCGAGATGGAACTGCGCCAGGCGCTGGACCGGAATCCGATGCTCGAACTCGACGAAGGCGATGAGGCTGGTGAAATCGCGACCGATGCGCACGAGTCCGCTCTGGATGAAGCCGCCTGCGAGGCGGCGGCCTGGGATGAACTGCCCGAGCCGGCGTTTCTCACGGGTTCGAGCGGCACCGTGGGATCGGGCGATGACGACGCCACCGCGCGCATTGCCGACGGGGAGTCGAGCGATTTCCGTGTACGCCTGCTGCGGGAACTGGCGCTGGGCTGGAAGGCGGCCGATCTCGCTGTCGCTGCCTGGTGGCTCGATCACACCGGCGATTCCGGGCTGCTGGAAATGCCCGTCGACGTGCTGCAGGCCACGGGCGCCGCCGCACTGGGGCTGCCTGCACGCGAGATCGAATGCATCCGCCAGCGCCTGCTCCATGGTGACTGGCCCGGTATCTGCGCCGCCGATGCTGCCGAATGCCTGGGCGCGCAACTCGACCTGCTGGCCGATGGGGCGCACAAGGCGCTCGCACACCGGATCGTGCGTGGCCACCTCGACGCCCTCGCACGCCATGACCACGCCGGCCTCGCCTCGCTGCTCGGCGTCGATATCAAGGCCGTCGATGGTGCGGTCGCGTTGATCCTCTCCCTCGAGGCCTGCCCGGTGCCCGCTGCATCGCAAGCCGCGGACGACCACATCGTGCCCGACGTGGTGGTACGCAAACTCGGTGGGGTATGGCGGGTCAACCTCAATGGCCGCACGCTGCCCTCCGTGCGCGTCTCGGCGCATTGCGAGCAGGGGCTGTCGCGCGCACCGGGCGATACCAGCGTGCTACGCGGCCTGCTCGACGAAGCCCGCTGGCTGGTCCGCGGCATCGCGATGCGCAACGACACCCTGCTGCGTACCACCCAGGTGCTGGTGGACCGCCAGCGCGCTTTCCTCGAACAGGGCGAAGAGGCGATCGCGCCACTCACCCTCCGTGAGGTCGCCGATGCGATCGGCATGCACGAGTCGACCGTCTCGCGCATCACCACCGGCAAGTACATCCAGACCCCGCGCGGCACCTTCGAACTCAAGCGGCTGTTCGCGGTGCGCCTGGAGGGCGCCGAGGTCTCGGGCGCCGCGGTAAAGGCGATGGTCAAGCGCCTGATCGATGCCGAACCGGTGCATGCCCCGCTGGCCGATGACACCATTGCCGGCCTTCTCGCCCGCCAGGGAGTACGCATCGCGCGCCGGACGGTGGCAAAGTACCGTGACCAGCTGGACATCGGCCCCGCCCGGGCACGCCAGCGCCCCGTCGCCGCGATGGCACGGTGATCGGCCGCGAGGCCAGGAGACCCGAATGCTGAGCGTGCTGCTGGTCGATGACCACGAAGGTTTCATCAACGCCGCCGTGCGCCACCTGCGCCGGCTCGACTGGATCCACATCGCCGGCTCCGCGGCGAACGGCATCGAGGCGATCGCCCAGTGCGAGGCCCTGCGCCCGGACGTGGTGCTCATGGACCTCGCCATGCCCGAGATGGGCGGCCTGCAGGCCACGCGCCTGATCAAGGCGCAGGACTCCCCGCCCTATGTCGTCATCGCCAGCCATTTCGACGATGCCGAACATCGTGAACATGCGCTGCGCGCCGGCGCCGATGCGTTCGTCAGCAAACTGTCCTACATCCACGACGTGATGCCGCTGCTCGAGAAACTGGCCGGCCGCGGCGCCGCGGAGACCGGGGCGGCCTGATGAGCGAGTCCCGGATCCTGGTCGTGGATGGCGATATGCAACGTGCCGAGCGCGTCGCCACGCTGCTGGAATTCATGGACTTCACCCCGCGGCTCGTCGCCGATGCCGCGGATATCGACCTGTCCCGCGCCAAGCCCAGCGACTGGGTGGCGATCGTGGCCGGTGACTGCGGCACGGACGATGCCTGGTTGCGCTTTTCCGACTGGCTCTCGCGCCAGCCCCTGCATCCCCCGCTGCTCGTGTTGCCACGCCATGACGAGGGCGCGCCATGGCGATCCCTCGTTCACCCCGACTCGGTGTGGCCGCTCGACTATCCCATCCGCCGCGCGCAGCTGCAGGAAGCCCTGCGCCGGGCGAGCCTGAAGCGCATCGACGAGGACGAGCGACTCGACGTGCCCGCCATCGGCCCGACCGGCGCGAGCCACGCGGTTACGCAGCTCAACCGGATGATCGACCAGGTGGCCGGCTTCGATACGACGGTACTCGTGCTCGGCGAATCGGGCACGGGCAAGGAAGTCGTCGCACGCACGATCCACGAGCGCAGCAAGCGCGCGGGCAAGCCTTTCGTGGCGATCAACTGCGGCGCCATCCCCCCGGACCTGCTCGAAAGTGAATTGTTCGGTCACGAAAAGGGCGCGTTCACCGGCGCACTGACGCAGCGCAAGGGCCGGTTCGAGATGGCCGAGGGCGGCACGCTGCTGCTCGACGAGATCGGCGACATGCCGATGGCGATGCAGGTCAAGCTGCTTCGCGTGCTGCAGGAGCGCACCTTCGAGCGTGTCGGCGGCACGCAGCTGTATCACTGCAACGTGCGCGTCATCGCCGCGACGCATCGCAACCTCGAAGACCAGATCGCCAAAGGAGGTTTCCGCGAGGACCTCTACTACCGGCTCAACGTCTTCCCGATCGAGATGCCGGCGCTGCGTGATCGCACCGAAGACCTGCCGGACCTTATCGCCGCCATCACGCGCCAGCTGGCGGAAAGTGGCCGCGGCCGGGTGTCACTCACGGGCGAAGCCGTCAACGTGCTCAAGCACTACCACTGGCCGGGCAACGTGCGCGAGCTGCATAACCTGCTCGAACGGCTCGCTGTCCTGCACCCGAACAGCCAGGTGCGCGCCTCGGATCTGCCTGCCCGCTATCGCGCCAGTGCACCCGATGCACCTGCAGACGGCATCGACGGTGCACTTGCCCCGGCAAAGGTTCTCGCGCCTGCCGCGGCGGCATCCATACCCGCGGATCCTTCCAGCCTGGCGCCCCGCGCGACGCTTCCTCCGGAGGGCATCGACCTCAAGGGCCACATGGCCGGGCTGGAACTCGAACTGATCCAGGTCGCTCTCCAGCAGGCCAATGGTGTCGTCGCGCATGCCGCGCCGCTGCTTGGCCTGCGACGCACCACGCTGGTGGAGAAACTTCGCAAGTACGGAATCGATCGCGACGGCGAGTAGCGATGCCGCTGGGGAAAAGGGCATGGCGGCGATGGGGATTCAGGAATGCACCTGTGTTCGATGTCCGCAACAATGACCGCCGTTCCGTCGATGCGGCGGCGCATGCGCATGCGGCAGTCGCAGGCGTTGGTGTATTGGTGCTCCTCAACGGTCCAGCGGGCTCAGCACCGCGCCGGCGCCACGGCCCAGGACATGCGTGTAGATCTGTGTGGTGCCCAGGTCCTTGTGTCCGAGCAGCTCCTGCACGGTGCGGATGTCCTGCCCCGCTTCGAGGAGATGCGTGGCGAATGAATGCCGCAGGGTATGGCAGGTCGCCGGTTTGCCGATGGCCGCCAGGTCGCGCGCCTTCTTGACCGCCCGCTGCAGCGCGCTGTCGTCCACGTGATGGCGGTGGGTGCGCCCGGTACGCGGGTCCACCGACCGGTGTTGGGAAGGGAAAACGAATTGCCAGCCGGGCTCCGTCGCCGCATTCGCGTATTTCCGGTCCAGCGCATGCGGCAGGCGTGCCTGGCCGAATCCTTCAGCGAGGTCGTGGCGATGCAGCATCAATGCCCGTTCGATCGCACGGGTCAGGTCTTCACGCAGCAGGTTCGGAAGCGGGACGCGGCGGTCCTTGTCCCCCTTGCCCTGGCGCACCATGATTTCACCGCGCTCGAAGTCCACGTCTTTCACCCGCAGCCGCACGCATTCCATCAACCGCATGCCGGTGCCATAGAGCAGTGCCGCCATCAGTCGCCCCTGCCCCTCCATGGCGGCCAGCAGCCGATCCACTTCCGGCCGGGAAAGCACTACAGGCAGGCGTCGCGGACGCTTCGCGCGGACCACATCCTGCATCCAGGGCAGCCGCATCGACAGGACTTCGCGGTACAGGAACAGCAATGCGGCGAGCGCCTGGTTCTGGGTGCCGGAAGCCACGTCGTCCCTGGCGGCGAGATCGGTCAGGAACCGCTCGACATCCTGCTGCCCGAGATCTGCAG
>SCUY01000124.1 GCA_004322525.1 Lysobacter sp.
GGCGCACCGAGCTCGGTGCGCCGGTCATGGCAGGGCTCTCGCGCAAGAAGACCATCGGCGAACTGACCGGGCGAATGGTCGCGCATGAACGCGTGCATGGTTCGGTGGCCGCCCATCTCATCGCAGCGCAACGCGGCGCGATGCTCCTGCGTGTTCACGATGTCGCGGCGACGGTGGAGGCGCTCGCGGTCTGGCATGTAGTGGCGGCCGAGCCGGCGATCCGCGCACCGGCGCCAGGAGCGGCGTTCCGCTGGCCGGAAGACGATTAGGCCTGTCGATTGCACCTTTGCCGACTTATCGACAGACGCTGTGGATAAGCGGTTCGGAACACGTGTGGATAAGTCGCCTCCGAACCGTACCCACTTGCCTCGATGACAGCGCGGCGTTTTTTTCGCCAGCCATCGTGCGCTGCGGGCGGGTAAAGTGCGCGCGGGAACCTTTCTGCAGGATGGGGCATGACCGCCAGCGCGCCGCTCGTCATCACGTTCGGGCTCTACCTCGCCTTGATGGTACTGATCGGCTTCGCAGCCTGGCGGTCGACGCACAGCTTTGACGACTACATCCTCGGTGGCCGCTCACTGGGCAGTGTGGTGACCGCGCTCTCGGCGGGCGCTTCGGACATGAGCGGCTGGCTGCTGATGGGATTGCCCGGCGCGCTGTACCTGGGGGGCGTGTCCGAAGCGTGGATCGCTTTCGGCCTGATCGCGGGTGCGTGGGCAAACTGGAAATTCGTTGCCGGCCCGCTGCGTGTCTATACCGAGCGCACCGAAAACGCGCTCACGTTGCCGGACTATTTCACCCATCGTTTCGAGGATGACAGCCGGGTGCTGCGCGTACTCGCCGCAATCGTCATCCTGACGTTCTTCGCCGTGTACTGTGCGAGCGGAATCGTTGCCGGTGCGCGGCTGTTCGAGAGCGTGTTTGCCGTGCCCTATGCGCAGGCCCTGTGGTGGGGTGCTGCGGCGACGATCATGTACACACTGGTTGGTGGTTTCCTGGCGGTTAGCTGGACCGATACCGTGCAAGCATCCCTGATGCTCTTCGCGCTGGTGCTGACACCGGTCGTGGTCATTCTCGGCACCGGCGGCTTGCAGGCGAGTACCGCGCTGATCGCACAGATCGATCCGGCGAAGCTCGACTGGTTCAAGGGTGGCACGCTCGGGGTGGCGGGCATTGTTTCGCTGCTCGCCTGGGGCCTGGGCTATTTCGGCCAGCCACACATCCTTGCGCGGTTCATGGCTGCCGACAGCCTGCGCACCATTCCGCGCGCGCGCCGTATCGGCATGGCCTGGATGATCCTGTGCCTGTTCGGCGCAATGGCGGTGGGATTCTTCGGCATCGCCTATTTCGCCCAGCATCCCGATGCCGCAGGGCCGGTCACCGAGAACCCGGAGCGGGTGTTTATCGTCCTGTCGCAGCTGCTGTTCAACCCGTGGATCGCCGGCGTGCTGTTGTCGGCGATTCTCGCGGCGATCATGAGCACGCTGTCCTGCCAGTTGCTGGTCTGCTCCAGCGCCTTGACCGAGGATTTCTATCGTGGCTTCCTGCGCCGGAACGCGGGGCAGCGCGAACTGGTATGGGTGGGGCGCGCGGCCGTGCTGCTGGTGGCACTGGTCGCGATCCTCATCGCGCGGGATCCCGAAAGCCGTGTGCTCGGTCTTGTCTCGTATGCATGGGCCGGGTTCGGCGCGTCGTTCGGGCCGGTCGTGCTGGTTTCGCTGTTCTGGAACCGCATGACGCGCAATGGGGCGCTCGCCGGAATCGTCGTCGGTGCGGTGGTGGTAATCGTCTGGGAGCTGATGTTCGCGAAATCGACCGGCCTGTATTCAATGGTTCCGGGATTCATCGCCGGCACGTTCGCGGTGGTCGTTGCAAGCCTGCTGGGCTGCCCTCCGTCGCAGGCCATGCTTGCGCGCCATGAGCAGGTGCGGCTGACGCTCAGGGAAAACGGCTACTGAGCGTGGCGGCCGAGGATCCCCGCCCGCTCGCGATCGCGCTGATGGGCCCGACGGCATCGGGCAAGACGGCGCTGGCGGTCGAGTGGGCGGGTCGGTTCGGTGGCGAGGTGGTGAGCGTCGATTCAGCACTCGTCTATCGGGGCCTGGACATCGGCGCGGCCAAGCCGACGGCCGCCGAGCGCGGTGGCGTGCGCCACCATCTGATCGACATCCGCGACCCGTGGCAGCCCTACTCGGCAGCGGAGTTCGCGGTCGATGCGCTGGCGGCGGTCGAAGATATTTTGGGGCGCGATCGGCTGCCTGTTCTCGCTGGTGGCACGGGGCTGTATTTCCACGCACTGCTACGCGGGCTCTCGCCGATGCCCCCGGCGAACGCCGACATGCGCGCATCGCTGGAAGCGGAGGCCGCAGGCCGCGGCTGGGCTGCCCTGCATGCGGAGCTCGCGGATATCGACCCCGCTACCGCCGCACGCATCCATGCCACCGACGCACAACGCATCCAGCGCGCGCTCGAAGTGTGGCGCCTCAGTGGACGCACCATCAGCGACTGGCGCCGCGAGCCGCCGGTACAGACGTTTCCATGCCGCGTCCTCAAGCTCGTTGTTGCCCCGTCGGATCGCGCGGTGCTGCACGAACGCATTGCCCAACGGTTCGACACGATGCTCGCCACCGGCCTTCTCGACGAGGTGCGTGCACTGCGTGCGAGGCCGGAACTGCTGGCCCATCCGCGGCCGCTCGATCTTCCCGCACTGCGCGCGGTCGGCTACCGGCAGGCATGGGAATACCTCGACGGCGCCTTTGACGAGACGACGCTGCGCGAACGCGGCATTCATGCCACCCGCCAGCTCGCCAAGCGCCAGCTGACCTGGTTGCGCAGCGAACCCGGGGCGCAATGGTTCGATCCGGCGTTCGACCGCGAGCGCATGGCCGCTACCGTCCATGCCTTTGTGGCCGGACGGCTGTAAATCGCGCACGCCGTCGCGCCTGCACGCCCTCGCCACGGGAAATCAGCGACTTTGCGCTACCATCCGGGCGTCGATGCCATGGGGACAATGGTGGCGACGCGGGCCGATGCATGTCGGCTGCCCATAACGAGAACATAAAAAACAAGGTGGGAACACGCATGTCGAAGGGGCAATCTCTGCAGGACCCGTTCCTGAATGCACTGCGCCGCGAGCGTGTGCCGGTGTCGGTCTACCTCGTCAACGGCATCAAGCTGCAGGGCACGATCGAATCCTTCGACCAGTTCGTCGTGCTGCTCCGCAATACCGTCAGCCAGATGGTCTACAAGCACGCGATTTCCACGGTGGTACCGGCGCGCAACGTGCGTGTAGGGCCCGGCGGCGGTTATGTACAGCCAGGCGATGGCGATGCTGATGGCGACGAGCGGGGGCCCGCATCGGAATGATGCTCCCGCCACAGGACGTGCTGCATGTTTGAACGCTCACGCAAGGGCGAACACGCGCTGTTGATCCAGCCGCATGCCGGGCCGATCGACGAATCCGTGCTGGAGGAGTTCACCGAGCTGGCCCGTTCAGCAGGCGCGACGGTGGCGACGGTGCTGACGGCGCGTATTGACCGGCCCAATGCAGCGACGCTGATCGGCAGCGGCAAGCTGGAAGTGGTACAGGCCGCCGCGGAAGCCAGTGGCGCCGACCTGATCCTGGTGAATCACACGCTCTCTCCGGGCCAGGAACGCAACCTCGAGCGCGTGCTCAAGCGCCGCGTGGTCGACCGTACCGGGCTCATCCTCGACATCTTCGCCCAACGTGCGCGCAGCCACGAAGGCAAGCTGCAGGTCGAACTCGCCCAGCTCAAACACATGTCGACGCGCCTGGTTCGTGGCTGGACTCATCTCGAGCGCCAGCGCGGCGGTGCGATAGGCCTGCGCGGGCCAGGCGAGACACAGCTGGAGACCGACCGGCGCCTGCTGCAGAAGCGCCTGGAGCAGTTGTCGAAGAAGCTCGACAAGGTCGAGGTGCAGCGCACGCAGATGCGTCGTGCGCGCGTGCGCAGCGAGCTGCCGCGCGTGGCGCTGGTGGGTTATACGAATGCAGGCAAGTCCACCCTGTTCAATGCCCTGACCGGCGCGGGCGCCTACGCGGACGACAAGCTGTTCGCGACACTCGACCCGACCGTGCGACGTATCGGGCTCTCCGGCGGTAGCGTCGTGCTCGCCGACACGGTGGGCTTTGTCCGCGATCTCCCGCACGAACTGGTCGCCGCGTTCCGCTCGACCCTGTCCGAAGCGCGCGAGGCCGACCTGCTGCTGCACGTGGTCGATGCCGCCGACCCGCTGCGGATCGAGCGCATCGCGCAGGTGGATGCGGTGCTGAAGGAGATCGGCGCCAGCGACATTCCGCAGCTGATGGTCTTCAACAAGATCGATCGGCTGGAAGACACGGCACCGCGCTTCGACCGCTTCATCGAGGAGCGCCAGCGCGTGTGGATGTCCGCGCGCGACGGGGCCGGCCTGAGCCTGCTCGACGAGGCGGTGGGCAGCATGCTCGGGCTCGAACGCCTGACCGGGCGTCTCCATCTTCCCGCGGAGGCTGCGCGCCTTCGGGGGCGCCTGTACGAAATCGGCGCGATCCGCAGCGAGCGCGCTGCCGACGACGGCTGGCTGGTCGAGATCGATCTGCCGCAATCGGAGGCGCGCCGGATGGCCGAATCGGCCGGCGGACACCTGCTCGCCCCGCTGCTTCCCGAACCGCCGCAGGATCCGGGCCTTGCTTGAGGCCGCCGGACCCCCCACCTAGAATCCGAACCCTCCCGGCGCCGAGCTTTCCGGCTGTCCTGCACTGGCCCGCCCCGAGCGCGCCTTGCAACAGCAGGCGGCGCCACTTCCCTCTCAGGAGCAGGCATGGCCTGGAATACGCCCGGCAGTGACGATGGCGATCGCGATGGTCGCGGCCGCACGCCCCGGAAACGGGGTTTCAGCCCTGCCGATCTCCCCGCGCGGCTGAAGGATCTGTTCGACGGCGCGGGTGGCCCCATGCGCTGGCTGCCCTTCGTCATCGGCATCTGGCTGGTCTTCAGCACCTTCGTGCTGATCGCCGAGCAGGAGCGCGGGGTGGTCCTTCGCTTCGGGCAGTTCGCCCGCGTGCTGCAGCCGGGCCCCCACTTCAAGTTCCCGTGGCCGATCGAGCGCGTCACCAAGATCAATGCGACGCAGATCAAGACCTTCACTGAAACGGTTCCGGTGCTGACGGCCGACGAGAACATCGTCTCGGTCGACATCAACGTGCAGTACCGCGTCTCCGATCCGCAGCGATACCTGTTCGGCACGCGCGATGCCGATGCGGTGCTCGCCGAGGCCGCGCTCTCCACCGTCCGCGAACTGGTCGGCCGATCGCGGCTGGACACCGTGCTGGGAGCCCGCAATGCCATTGCGGTGGCGGCGCGCAGCCAGCTGCAGGCCTCGCTGGAGGCCTATCGCACCGGGCTCGTCGTCACCGAGCTGAACCTGCCCAATGCGCGTCCGCCGGAGGAAGTGAAGCCGGCTTTCGATGACGTCAACAGTGCGCAGCAGGACAAGGACCGCGTGATCAGCGAGGCCCGTGCCTATGCGGCGAAGATCGTGCCCGAAGCGCGTGGTGATGCTGCACGCATCCGCGCGACGGCCGAGGGCGAAAAGCTCGCGGCGATCGCGCGGTCTACGGGTGATGCGCAGCGGTTCTCACTGCTGGTCGAGCAGTATGCGAAGTCTCCCGAAGTCACCCGCAAGCGCCTGTGGCTGGAAACCGTGCAGCAGGTGCTGGGGCAGAACCGCACGATCGTCGGGGGCGATTCACGGCAGCTGATCTACGTGCCGATGGGTACGGGCGCCGCCGCATCGACGGCTCCACCGATGCTGCCGCAGTCGTCCATTCCACTTGCGACGCCGCAGGTACTCGCGCCCGTCACGGCAACGGACGACGACGTGCGCGGTGGCCGCCAGGCACGCCAGCCGCGTCAGCCACGTGAGGAAGGAGCGGGTCGATGAGAAATCCTCTTTGGATCGCTGGCGCGGTGGCCGCGCTGCTGGGCCTGATGGGTTCGATGTTCGTGGTGGCTGAAGGCCACAGCGCGATCGTCCTCAACCTCGGGCGCGTGGTCCGTACCGACCTTGGCCCCGGGCTGCATTTCAAATTTCCCCTGGTCGAGACCGCGCGCGTTTTCGACCGCCGCTTGCATGTGCTCCCGGCGGAGCCTGAGCGGTATTTCACTTCCGAGCAGAAGGACGTCAGCGTCGATTTCTTCGCGGTCGGGCGCATCAGCAACCTGCGCGCGTTCTATCGGGCGACAGGCGGTGACGAGAGTGTGGCGGTGGAGCGGCTGGCGCCGATCATCAAGGATTCGCTGCGCAACGAGATCAACACGCTGACGCTGTCGCAGGTGGTGTCGGGCGATCGAAGCCAGATCGTCGAGAAGCAGCTGGCGGCGATCAACCGCGGCGCGGCCACGCTTGGCATCCACATCGCGGACCTCCGGATCAAGCAGATCGACCTGCCGACCGACAGCAAGGTGATCGGCGATGTCTACCGGCGCATGAGCGCGCAACGCCAGCAGGTCGCGAGCCAGCTGCGTGCGGAGGGTGCCGAGCAGGCACAGCAGATCACCGCGAATGCCGATAGGGACCGTGCGGTGATCGTCGCCGAGGCCGAGCGCGATGCGCAGCGGGTTCGCGGTGAAGGTGATGCCGAATCGACGCGGCTGTATGCGGAAGCGGCACAGAAGGATCCCGGCTTCTACGCATTCCAGCGCAGCCTGGAGGCTTACCGGCGTGCATTCGCGAATGGGCAGACCGTCATCGTGCTCGACAGGAGCGATCCGTTCCTTCAGTACATGAAGTCAGATCGTTGATGGCGAGGGAACTGCTGTCGGCACTGTGCCTGGTCGCCGTGCTGGAAGGGCTGTTCCTGTTCCTGACGCCGGAAGGCTGGAAGCGCACCGCGGAGCGGCTGTACGCATTGCCGGCGGCCCATTTACGGATTGTCGGCGCGGGCATCGCCGCCGCAGGCCTGCTGTCGCTCTGGCTGGCGCGCGGGTAGCAGGAGGCCGGGGTGGCCCCGGCTTGTCAAAACCCGGAGAATGCACAAAAGCCGGACGGGAACGCCCTCCGGCTTTTCCGTGTCCGCCGCTGCCCATGGCAGGCAGGTGCAACAGCGAACCGCAGCGGGTCAGCGGCCCGTACATACGGTCAAGCGAAGCAATGAATCCGGAGAAGCAGTGATGGGTCAGTCGGTCGTGGTGTTGGGCGCGCAGTGGGGGTGAGGCCGGGCGCTTGCGCGGCATTGCCGCGCGCCCGTCCGAACGCCATGCGCGAGGCGCATGGCCGGT
>SCUY01000125.1 GCA_004322525.1 Lysobacter sp.
GAACTGGTACACCGTGCGACCAACCGGGATATCTTCGCGCGCGGCGCATTGCACGTCGCCAGGCGGCTGGCGTCACGTCCGCCCGGCCTGTACCAGGTGCGCGACCTGCTGGACTGAACGGGCCGGTCATCGCATCGATGTATCCGCCGCTGGCGTCGACGGTTCCATGCGACTAGAATTCCCGCTCGCCTGAAGCCCATTGTCGGACCGGTTCCGCACCGCGTCCGCGATTTCCTGCAGCCGCGATTCGGCTCAGGATTCGGCATCCTCCCGCAGCCTAGGCGATCTCCGTGACCCAGCCCGCAATCCTCGCGCTCGAAGACGGGACCATCTTCGAGGGCGTCTCGGTCGGTGCGCCCGGCCTGTCGGTCGGCGAAGTCGTGTTCAACACGGCCATGACGGGTTACCAGGAAGTGGTGACCGACCCGTCCTACGCGCGCCAGATCGTCACGCTCACCTATCCGCACGTCGGCAACACCGGCACCACGTCGAAGGACGACGAGGCCAAGGCCTTGTTCCCGGCCGGCCTGATCGTGCGCGACGTGCCACGTCGGCCCAGTAGCTGGCGCACCGAGACGCCGTTGCCCGAGTGGCTCGCCGCCCGTAACGTGGTGGCGATCTCCGACATCGATACCCGGCAGTTGACGCGCCTGCTGCGTGATCGCGGCGCGCAGAACGGTGCGCTGATGGCAGGCGAGATCGACGTGGAACGCGCGTTGGAGGCGGCGCGCAAGTTCCCTGGCTTGAAAGGCATGGATCTCGCAAAAGAGGTGTGCACGCGCGCGCCCTATGAATGGAACGAAGGCGAGCTTGAGCTGGACCGCGATGTCTTCAGCTTGTCACAGCCGCGTTTCCACGTGGTCTGCTACGACTTCGGCGTCAAGCTCAACATCCTGCGCATGCTCGCGTCGCGCGGCTGCCGGGTGACGGTCGTGCCCGCGCAGACGCCGGCGTCCGACGTGCTCGCGCTGGATCCCGACGGCGTGGTGCTCTCGAACGGCCCTGGTGATCCGGAGCCCTGCACCTACGCGATCGAGGCGATCCGCGTGTTCATCGCGCGCCGGCTGCCGGTGTACGGCATCTGCCTCGGCCACCAGCTGCTGGCACTCGCCGCGGGTGGGCGCACCCTGAAAATGAAGTTCGGGCACCACGGCGCCAACCATCCCGTACAGGATCTGGATACCGGACGCGTGCTGATCACCAGCCAGAACCACGGGTTCGCCGTGGACGAATCCACACTTCCGGCCAACGTGCGCGTGACGCACCGTTCACTGTTCGACGGCAGCAATCAGGGCATCGCGCTGACCGATGCCCCGGCGTTCAGCTTCCAGGGCCATCCCGAAGCGAGCCCCGGCCCCCACGACGTAGCACCGCTGTTCGATCGCTTCATCACCGCGATGGAGATGGTGCGTTGAAGCCATCCGGCGCCGACGCGGAGGCACGGGTAAAGACGCGCGTGCCATGGATGCCCACAACAACCAGCCCGGCGCGCCTGCTCGTGCGACAGCGCGGAGCTGGAGCGAAATGCAGGCCCTAGTCCGCGAGGCGGTGCGCGAAGGCGCCGTCGACGAGACCAGGCCGGACCGGATCACTTGGCTGCCACCCGAGCGGTGGCAGAACCGACTGTACTGAGGACACGATGCCCAAGCGTACCGACATCAAGACCATCCTGATCATCGGCGCTGGCCCGATCGTGATCGGTCAGGCCTGCGAATTCGACTACTCGGGTGTGCAGGCCTGCAAGGCGTTGCGCGACGAAGGCTTCCGCGTGGTGCTGGTCAACAGCAACCCCGCCACGATCATGACCGATCCCGAAACGGCGGATGCCGTCTACATCGAGCCGATCACCTGGCAGACCGTCGAGAAGATCATCGCCAAGGAAAAGCCTGACGCGCTGTTGCCGACGATGGGTGGGCAGACCGCGCTGAACTGCGCACTCGATCTCGCCGACAACGGCGTGCTGGAAAAGTACGGCGTGGAACTGATCGGTGCGTCGCGCGACGCCATACGCATGGCGGAAGACCGCGAACTGTTCCGCATCGCGATGGCGGAGATCGGCCTCGACTGCCCGAAAGCGGAAGTCGCGCGCGACTTCGAGCAGGCGGTCGAAATCCAGGCCAAGGTCGGCTTTCCGACCATCATCCGCCCGAGCTTCACGCTGGGCGGCAGTGGTGGTGGCATTGCGTACAACAAGGAGGAGTTCGAGGACATCGCCCGGCGAGGGCTCGAACTTTCCCCGGTGCACGAGATCCTCGTCGAGGAGTCGGTGCTGGGCTGGAAGGAGTTCGAGATGGAGGTGGTCCGCGATCGCGCGGACAACTGCATCATCGTCTGCTCGATCGAGAACTTCGACGCCATGGGCGTGCACACCGGTGATTCGATCACCGTGGCTCCGGCGCAGACGCTCACCGACAAGGAGTACCAGCGCCTGCGCGATGCTTCGATCGCCGTGCTGCGCAAGATCGGCGTCGACACTGGTGGCTCGAACGTGCAGTTCGGCGTCAATGCGCAGGATGGCCGCGTGGTCGTCATCGAGATGAATCCGCGCGTGTCGCGCTCGTCGGCGCTCGCGTCGAAGGCCACCGGCTTCCCCATCGCGAAGGTCGCGGCGAAGCTCGCGGTCGGGTACACGCTCGATGAACTGCGCAACGAGATCACCGGCGGGCAGACGCCGGCGTCGTTCGAGCCGTCGATCGACTACGTTGTCACCAAGATCCCGCGTTTCGCCTTCGAGAAGTTCCCACAGGCCGATGCGCGGCTGACCACGCAGATGAAGTCGGTCGGCGAGGTGATGGCGATGGGCCGCACCTTCCAGGAATCCCTGCAGAAGGCGCTGCGTGGCCTGGAGACCGGCAAGGTCGGGCTCGATCCCACCGGGCTCGATCTCGCCAGCCGCGAGGACCTGGCCGAATTGCGGCGCGAACTCAGGGAGCCTGGCCCTGAGCGCATGTTCCACATCGGCGATGCGTTCCGCGCCGGAATGAGCGTGGAAGAGGTCCATGCGCTTTCGCACGTGGATCGCTGGTTCCTCGATCAGATCGAAGACCTCATCGCGACGGAAAAAGAACTGGGGGCAGCCGGGTTGGCATCCGTCGACCGGCGGCGCATGCGTGAACTCAAGCGCATGGGGTTCTCGGACGCGCGCCTTGCGCAGGTGGTCGGTACCAACGAAGCGGCAGTGCGCGTTCTGCGCCACGCGCTCGGCGTGCGCCCGGTCTACAAGCGGGTGGATTCGTGCGCCGCCGAGTTCGCCACCAGCACCGCCTATATGTATTCGACGTACGAGAACGAGTGCGAGGCGAACCCCACC